>CAXNFJ010000317.1:0-3551 GCA_964201165.1 Desulfomicrobium sp. | reverse complement strand
CAAAAAGGCATAGATTCCCGCCTGCGCGGGAATGACATCGGTATGTCATCCCGGCGTTGCGTCATTCCCGCGCAGGCGGGAATCCATCTTCAAACTCATGACGGCTCAAATCCGCTGCAGGTGCTTCGGACACAATTCATGCATCGATTGAAAAATTAGAGGGCCGAAGGCAGGCCTATTTGCCGAGCAAGCCCTTGGGTCGCACAAAGAGGACCAGCAGCAGGACCACGAAGGCCACCACGTCCTTGTAGGCGCTTGAAATATAACCGGCGGACAGGGATTCGAGCAGACCCAGGCCCAGGCCGCCGAGGATGGCTCCTGGAAAGGAACCGAAGCCGCCGAGGATGGCGGCGGCGAAGCCTTTGAGGCCCAGCAGCACACCGACATCGTAATTGAGCGTGGTGATGGGCGTGACCAGCACCCCGGCCAGGCCGCCCAGGGCTCCGGCGATGGCGTAGCTGGTCAGGCGGATGCGTCCGGACTGAATGCCGACCACGGCCGCGGCTGTGGGGTTGGAGGCCACGGCGCGCATGCACAGACCAAGGGATGTCTTGTGAAAGAACCAGGTCAGGATGACGATGGCGATCATGGTCAGACCCAAAATCCACAGGGCCTGCGGCAGCACGCTCGCGCCGAGGATCTGCACGGGCACGTCCGGAGTCAGGGGAGGGAGCGCCATGCGGTTCTTGCCCCACACCATTTTAATGATGCCGCGCAGGATGATGGACAGTCCCACGGTCAAAAAGATGAGCACCAGATGGTTGTCCGACCGCGCGGGTCGAAGTCCCACGCGCTCCACGATCATGGCCACCACGGCCACAAGGCAGATGGCCAGGCCCATGGCCGGAATCGTGGGCAGGCCCAGGGCGAACAGCGCCGAAAACATGAACATCCCACCCAGGGTGACAAAATCGACCTGGATGAAATTGACGATGCCCATGGTGTTGCTGACCACGCAAAAACCCAGGGCAATGAGGGCGTAAATGGCCCCGCCCGTCAATCCGCTGAAAATGTATTGCAGGAGATCTGTGTACAAAATGTCCCCAACTGCTTGAAATGTGAAGATTGGGGACCGTAGTCGAGATGGGGTGGAATTTCAAGGATGGTAAAGGGCTGGGATCTGATAACCCAATCTCGGAGTAGCGGCGCACTTCATTCCATTCGGGCATGAAGAGCCATGAACCGGGGAAATTGGACCATGCGGACTCCAACATGATCATGATCTGCTTTTGCGACGCGAATTGACTCCGTCAAAGTTTCTTCTCGTATTTCTTTCGGTCTCGATACAACTGCTTCGTTTTCGGGACAAAAATTATTGTCTTACAAATAGAGCTTGCTCATGGAAAAGCGGATATTATATTCATCACATCTGGATACGCTTGAGTGTTTTATTCTGGGATGATGCGTTGTTTTCGAAGTCAGACTAAGATGATTCATATGCCGGTCCACGTCCATGAACAGACCTCCTCTCGGCAAATTAAAGCAGGGGTTACCTTTCACCTCATGTCAGGGCAGCGTTTGAAAGAGGGTGAAATCATGAAGACAGGACTTCCGAAATGACCAAATGTTTTCTGGTCGATCGAGATGAAGATTCATGCAAGGTGATGAACAACTTGAATATTGTTTTATTAAGAGTGCGCCAACAATGAAGAATCAATGCTGTACCAAATGTGCTCCCGGCCAGCGGCTGTCCTTGGAAGATGTTAAAAAAGACACTGTCCGGCTGGATGCTCATCTGTGTTCCAATTACTTTAATTTTTTTCCTCTTCCGCTCTTGGTGTTGAATTCGTATCGCCAGATTGTTTTCAGCAACAAGGCGTTCATCAAGATTATCGGGGTGGACAGTATCGAGGCCTTTCTGGCCAAGCGTCCCGGCGAAGCCATGGGATGTGTTTATGCGAAGAGCGCAGACAATGGCTGCGGAACATCCGAGCAATGCCGTGAATGTGGCGCGTTGCGGGCAATCCTGGAGACCATGCATACCAAAGAAAACGCAATGTACGACTGTCAGTTGCTCCTGAAGGATGACGAAGGTGTCACGAGCGCTCTGGATGTACGAGTGTTTGCCTCGCCATGGGAAACTGGTGAGGGTACATATGTGGTGGTGACTTTTCTTGATATAGGGAATGAAAAACGACGCCGGATCCTGGAAAGAATTTTCTTTCACGACATCCTGAATTCCGCTGGCGGGGCAAGGAACCTAGTGGACATTCTTCTTGATGAAGTGCCGGAGCATTCCAAGGAGATCGTGAATCTCGTGCGGTCTTCCCTTTTTGCGTTGGTCGATGAAATACAGAAACAGAAGCAACTTTTGGCGTTGGAAAAAAATGAGTACACTGTTTCAAACATTACACTTCAAGGGCTTGAGATTGTCCAATCCATCACAGATGAATACAGTGCTCACCCAAAAGCTCTTGAAAAGTATTTGCATATTGATGAGTGTAGTATCAATGTCACTGTTTATTCCGACTTCACCCTCTTGCGCAGAATTCTTGTCAATATGCTGATGAATGCACTTGAAGCCACGCCTGCCGGAGGAATGGTTACGCTGGGATTGAGTCGTGAGGGCGACAAAGCGGTCTTTTGGATTAAGAATTCAACCGTGATGAGCGAATCCGTAAAACTCCAGGTGTTCAAACGGTCCTTCTCGACCAAAGGACAGGATCGCGGGTTGGGCACGTATTCGATGAAGCTTTTGACTGAGAATTACCTTGGAGGCGAAGTCGGATTCAGTTCCGAATCGCCGGACGGAACAACCTTCTGGGTGAAGCTCAAAAGCCAATAGGCTGGATTGCGCTGAAAAAAGGGCGGGGAGGTGCGGGCGGCTTTAGATCCGCACATAGGTGGCTGGAGCCAACTGCTTGAGGGGCAAGTCCGTGCCCGCGAGGCTTTCGGAATGGCCGATGAAGAGATGTCCGCCGGGCTCGAGGTGGTTGCAAAATTTTTGCACCAGCTCGGTCTGTGTTTTTTTGTCGAAATAGATCATGACGTTGCGGCAGAAAATCAGGTCCATTTTTTCGCGGAACTGAAAGTCGTCCATGAAATTGAGGCGTCTGAAGCTGACCATTTCGCGCAGCTCCGGAACGATGCGGACCAGGCGATTGTTTTTGTTTTTGCTGCGCAGCAGGAATTTGCGCCTGAATTCCACAGGGATTGTACCGATCTTCTCCTCATCGTACACGGCCCGGGCGGCTTTTTTGAGGATGTCGGTGGAGATGTCCGTGGCCACGATGGAAAAGCGCAGGGGACGTATCCGCTCATGGTAGTCCATGAGGGTCATGGCCGTGGTGTACGGCTCCTCGCCGGATGAGCAGCCCGCATTCCAGACGGCGAAGGTCCGACCCGCGTTGCGCTTTTGCCACTGGGGCAGAATGGTTTGGGCCAGAATTTCGAAGTGCTTGGGTTCGCGGAAAAAACTGGTCGTGTTGGTGGTCACCGCGTCGACCATCTGGGGTAGTTCCACCTCCAGGCCGCGCAGGGACTGCAGGTATTCCAGATACTGGCCGTAGGACTTCATGTTCAAGGTGCGCAGCCGCCGTTGCAGCCTGGCC
>CAXNFJ010000316.1:0-3565 GCA_964201165.1 Desulfomicrobium sp. | reverse complement strand
GTTTTCGCTCATGGTGCTGGGCAGTGAGGGCCGCAAGGAGCAGTTTCTGGCCACGGATCAGGACAATGCCCTTGTTTTTTCGGATTCCGGGGTACCGGGTGACGGAGAGTATTTTGCTGAATTCGGACAGCGTTTTGTGCGAGGCCTGATGGACATTGGCTTTCCGCCTTGTCCCCACGGGGTGACGATTGAAAACCCCCTGTGGCGCCAGTCCTCTTCGGCGTGGCGGGAAAACGTCAACGCCATGATGCGTGTCGTCGATGCCGATGCCGTATTGCGTTTGGCGCAGCTTGCCGATGCCCGACACGTTCATGGTGCGGCTCATCTGTGTGACCGTTTGCGGGAGCATGCCTTCAAGCAGGTGCAAGACACCCCCGTGCTGCTGAAGTACATGGCCAGGGAGGCGCTCAGGTTCACGCCGCCCATGGGATTTTTTCACAATCTGGTGGTGGAGAAGAGCGGTCCGGCCAAAGGTTGCCTTGATCTGAAAAAAGGAGGGGTTTTTCCCTTGACCCAGGGTATCAAGACCCTCGCCCTGGAGCATGGGCTGCACGAGACGGGGAGCATGGAACGTCTGCTGCGCCTGCGCCGTGAAGGTGTGTTTTCGGAAACCATGGCCGCCAATGTGCAGGATGCCTTCGATTTTTTCCAGAGCCTGCGCCTGCGTACGCAAGCAAGCTCGGTGCGGGCGCGGCAGGCCCCGGACAACCATGTCCGGCCGGACCTGTTGACCACGCTGGAGCGGGAGCGGCTAAAGGACTGTTTTCGGGTTGTCATTGATTTTCAATCCTTCCTGCATACAAAATACGGCCTGCATCTCATCTCCTAGTCAATCGGCATGTCGTGTGAATCCAGATAGGTAGCATGCTTTGCGGTGGATTTCTTTTCGAAAACGAACATATAGTGTTGACTTGCGAATATGAATGCACAATATTTCTAGCTGCCCATGTTTTTCACGGGGCGGCTTTTTTTTGCCATGAAGCAAGGATAACCGTGAGTTCTTCCGCACACTGCATGAGTCCCGAGTTGCTGTCTGTTTTGGAGCGCTTTGATTTTTCGTCCTGCATGGTCTGCGGATCGTGCGCCAATGGCTGTCCGGTCACGGGCACGCCCGGCATGGCCGGGTGGGATACGCGCAAGGTCATGCGCATGCTGGCCAACGGCCTGGTCGACGAGGTCGTCGCGTCGGATTTTCCCTGGCTGTGCACGGGCTGCGGACGCTGCGCCGGGGTCTGCCCGGCGGGCATCGACATCCCGTCGGTCATGGCCCACATGAAAAGCCTGCGCCCGCGCGAGGCGGTCCCCGGTTCCCTGCACAAGGGCATGGCCAACAATCTGGCCACGGGCAACAATCTGGCCATCAGCCGCGAGGAGTACCTCGACGGCATGCGCGATCTGGGCGCGGAACTGGCCGAAGAATGTCCCGGCTTTTACGTGCCGGTGGACCGATCGGGCGCGGATATCCTCTTTTTTCCCAATTCCAAGGAAGTGTACGGCGATTTCGAGGACCAGTTCTGGTGGTGGAAGATTTTCTATGCCGCCCGCGAGAACTGGACCGTGCCGTCGGAAGGCTGGGAGGCCGTGGACTGGGCGCTCTTCACCGGCAACTATGAAGGAAACAGGGATCTCGCGCGGCGCAAGATCGAATACATGCGCTCAAACGCCATAAAGACCATGATCATGCCGGATTGCGGCGGTGGGTCCTATGGCTGCCGTAAAGGTATGTCCGCGCTGGCGGCGGAGAATCCGGACAATGCCGTGGATTATGTCTATCTCTACGATTACCTGCTGGACTTGATCCGCCAGGGGCGCATCCGTCTGGACAAGAACGTACACCAGGGCAGGCGCTTCACCTTTCACGATTCGTGCAAACACGGGCGCGAATTGGCCGCGCACTACGGCAAGGGATATTTCGACGAGCCGCGCGAGATCGTGGCGGCCTGCGTGGACGACTTCGTGGAATTGACCCCGACCCGCGAGAAGAATTTCTGCTGCGGCGCGGGCGGCGGCATGTGGCCCATGCCCTTTGAACAGCAGTCGGCCTGGCACGCGCGCTACAAATATCAGCAGCTCAAGGATTCGGGCGCCGACGTTGTGGTCGTGGGTTGCTCAAACTGCCGCGACCAGATCATGCGTCGCATCCCCAAATTCTACCCCGATTGCACCTACGAGGTGAAATATCTCTGGCAGCTAGTGGCCGAGGCCCTGGTCATTGAACCGTGGGAGGCCAAGCGGATCGCCACGGCGCAGGCCGAGGCGCGGGAGCAGTGGAAGCGGCTCGGGATGGAGCCGCTCGGGATGGAGCTGCAGGAAGGGTAGCCCGGCAGGGCGCACTCACTTGGAGGTGCAAGTCCGCTGCGGTGACTCCCCCGGCTAACCGATTGATCGGGCTTCGGCGGCCGGGATTATTGCGCGGTCGCGTTGCCCTCGGCCTTCGGCGCGTGGTTCGGGAACTGCAATTCCCGTTTAAGAAAACCCCGGATGCGCAGGTATTCGGTGATGTTGTTTTCCCCGCGCAGGACCATCTCCCAGCCTGGGCGCTCCATGACCACAAGGACCGGAATGCCCTGGAAGCCCTTCATCTTAAAATAGGCCCGGGCCGTGCGTACGGTCTGGCGCAGCTCTTCGGTCACGGGCACGGGAACGATGCTCTCCAGACTTTCTACGCGCAGCACTTCCAGAAACGGGTTTTCCGTGGTTGCATTGGAGCTGAGGATCGTGGCCAGACGAAAGAGATCGTCTTCCTTGTTGTCGGTGCAGGACAGGTGCCATTTTCCGGGCAGGGTCTGGGCGTTGATGGACAGGTTGGCCAGGATCTTGGAGCAATGGTCGCAGTGCAGGCTGAAAAAGAGCACATGCTGCGGCGCGTTGTCCGGGGCCGTCTCCCAGCTGGTGAAGGCCGTGTCGGTGATGGCGGGCGGGATGACGTTCAGATCCAGTACCGCGTTGGCCGTAAAACCGCCGCACCAGACCGCCACGCCCAGAAAGACGGTCAACAGCGAACGCCGCACCCACGAAAAGAGGCACAGCCCCACAAACAGGATCGCGCCCACGACAACGCAGAGCAGGCATTTTTCCTTGAGGCCCATGAACTGAAAACCCAGGATCGCGCCGTCAAAGGCCAGGGCCCCGAAAAAGAGCACTGTCGCCGCACCCCAGATCCATTTTTTGTCATAGCGGCCGCCAAAAAAAACCAGCCCCCACAGGAACCAGAAAAAAGTCGCTCCCATCTTGATGAGGTTCCCCTCGCCAAAGCGGACGTACTCGCCGACCACGTCGCAGGCCGAGGTGGTGCAAAAGGAGGTATGGCGAATGGCCTGCATCCAGACCTCGGCCGAGAGGAACGAGGCCGCCAGAAAAAGGAAGCAGAGCAGAGAGTAGCGAGAGAACTTGGTCATGACAAACTCCCGGTTTGATGATGGGTGTTTGTTTATCGGAGCGGGGGCTGGCGTCAAGCGTGGATGTCGACGCGCCGGTGGCGCATGCGCGGCTGGAAATTCCGGCCCGGGTCATTTGAGGCGGATGGAATGCTTTTTGAGCAGTTCGTAGAGCCGGGCCCGGGAGA
>CAXNFJ010000315.1:0-3591 GCA_964201165.1 Desulfomicrobium sp. | reverse complement strand
ACGAACTTTTAGTTCGATCAAAAATTCATGTCAAGCAAGCACTTGACCCCGGGGGCCAAGCAGGACAAAAAAAAAGATCGGGGAGCGGCCCCGGGCCAGCGCGGCAAAACAACGCAGACCTTGATTGAAGACCGTATTGCGGGCATAGTGCGTTTGCGGCTGACAGATCGAATCTTTGTGTTCAACTTCAACCACTCACAGGAGGGCCCATGCCCACATCAGAATACACGCTTTTCAGCGGCGGCGCCCAGGGTTCGGAAGCTGAGTTTGGCCGGATGGCCGAAAAATACGGCGTGCAGGAAGTGACCTACACCTTTGAAGGCCACAAGATCGAACGGACCAGAGGGCTGCGGGTGCTGACTCCCGAAGAGTTGATGCGCAAGGATGTGAGCCTGAGCTATGTCTCCAAGCTCCTGAACCGGACCTTCACCAACGCCCCCATGATGCGCAGCATTCTGCAGACCGTCATGTACCAGGTTGAATCCGGACACGAAATCTTCGTCGTCGGAACCATCATGGAAGACGGCACGGTCAAAGGCGGGACGGGCTGGGGCACGGAATTCGCCAAGATCTGCAACAAGCCCCTGTATGCCTTCGGCCAGGTCCGCAATGCCTGGCACAAATGGTCCGGTGAAATCTGGGAGCGCTGCGACACCCCCACCATCACCAACCACCACTTCAGCGGCACCGGCACCCGCTTCCTGGAAGACAACGGCCGTCAGGCCATTGCCGACCTCTTCGCCAAATCCTTCGGCAAATAACGGTCAGCTCGCCCTGCCGGTTTCCCTTGTCTTTCCATAGGTCCTATAGGTCCATGCGACCCATAGGACCTATTTTTTCAGATACCCCACCACAGCCGTGGCCACCGCGACGCCGTCCATGGCCGCGGACACGATTCCGCCCGCATATCCAGCCCCTTCGCCGCAGGGAAAAAGCCCCGCCACTTCCGGATGCATGAGTGTCTGCTGATCCCGGGGGATGCGCACCGGCGAGCTGGTTCGTGATTCCACCGCCAGGAGCGTGGCCTCTTCGCTGTCGAAACCCTTGTGTTTTTGACCAAGAAGGGCAAGTCCCTGCTGCAAGGCCAGGGTCACGAAATCGGGCAGCAATTCATGCACAGGCGCAGCATACAGACCCGGAATATACGAGGTCTCCCCCAAGCTCGATGAGATCCTGCCCTGCTGGAAATCGGAGGCCCGTTGGGCCGGAGCGCGCTGGGTCTTGCCGTCTCCGGCGCGGAACATGGTCTGTTCCACCCCGGCCTGAAAACGCAGCAGGGCTAAGGCATCGTCACCCTGCACATCGTCCAGTCGGATTTCAGCCACCAGCCCGGCATTGGCGAAAGGCGCCTTGCGGCTGGCCAGGCTCATGCCGTTCAGGACCAGCTCGCCCGGCGCGGTTGAAGCCGGAACCACAAACCCGCCGGGACACATGCAAAAGGAAAACACGCCCCGCTCCTCGGTCTGGCAGGACAGCCGGTAACTGGCCGCGGGCAGTGCCGGGTGGCGCGGGGTGTGATGGTAGAACATCTGATCGACCAGGGCCTGGGGATGTTCGATGCGCACGCCAAGCGCGAAAGGCTTGGCCTCGATCAGCACGCCGCGGCGCTGCAAAAGGTCGTAAATGTCCCGCGCCGAATGTCCCGTGGCCAGGACCACGGCGTCGCCCTCGACGGTCTCCCCGCCAGCCAGGCGCACTCCGCGTAGCCGTTCCCCGTCCAGCACCAGATCATCCACATGGGACTCGAAATGAATCTCGCCGCCCGCCCCTTCGATGGAGTCGCGCATGGCCCGGACCAGCTTGGGCAGAACATTGGAGCCCAGATGCGGATGCGCGTCCACGCGGATGTCCGGCGACGCGCCATGGGCCACGAAAAGATCCAGGATGCGATCCACGTCGCCGCGCTTCTTGGAGCGGGTGTAGAGCTTGCCGTCGGAATAGGTGCCGGCCCCGCCTTCGCCGAAGCAATAGTTGGAGTGGGGGTTCACCAAGCCTTCGGAATAGATTTTCTTCACATCCTTGAGGCGTGCGCGCACGTCCCGGCCCCGCTCCAGCAGCACCGGCTTGATGCCGGCCTCAAGCAGCGTCAGGGCCGCGAAATATCCGCCGGGTCCGGCCCCGACCACGACCACCCGCTTGCCGCCCAGGGCCTTGGGCTGAAAGACCGACGCCGTCTCATCCTCTCCGCCCAGGGCGATGCGCAGTTGAAAGCGGGGCATCTTGGCGCGGGCGTCGATGGAGCGGCGCACCACCCGGACCCGGATCAGGCCATCATCATCCACGCCGGCCTTGGCCAAAGCCTGGGCTCTGACATGCTGGGCATCATCGATATTGTCCGGCTCCACCAGCACATCGACATAAGTACGTTCCATAGGTGTCTCCGTAGTGAAATTTTCAAAACCACTCGTCTCGGTTGTCCAGGGCGTGCGTCAAGGAGGGGTAAACGCGGGCCGCCCCCTCCCGCACTTCGGCTTCCGGCGTGACCAGATCGGGGATCATGATCGCGCGGGCTCCGGAGGCGATGGCCGCGCGCATGCCCGGATTGGAATCCTCGAATATCACGCAGGATTCCGCATCCACCCCGAGGCTGGCGCAGGCCCGCTGATAGATGTCCGGGTCCGGCTTGGGCCACATGACCTGCTCGATGGTCATGATGGCCGCAAAACGGAACAGCTCCGGATAGGCCTCGCGGTTGCGGTCCACGGCGACGCGTGACGAGGATGTCGCCAGGGCCATGGGCACGCCCTGCCCCTCAAGCCAGGTCAGAAGTTCCAAAGCCCCCGTCTTGGGCGGGATGCCGCCGACGAGACGCTCCTCCTCCCTCACAGTCCGCCAGTTCCGGCGAAATTCCTCCAAAGGAAAATTACTAAACCACTGCATGAGCTTTTTCTCACACACGACATTGGGCACACCCACCAGATGTGCGTACAGGGCATCATTCAAATCAAAACCCAGCACGGTCGCTTCACGCTGCCAGATCACCTTCAAGGTGGCCTCGGAGTCGAAAAGAAGTCCGTCCATGTCAAAAAGGACCGCGTCCGGTCGTAGTTTCTTCATGAGGTCTGGAGCTATGCGTGAATGCAGGAAGAGGCAAGGACCAAATTCGGGCCTGATGGCGGCAAACCGGGCACGAAGAACCTGTTTGTCAGGGGCTCTTCGACCGGCTCGAGAATATGGCTTCGCAACGACGACAAGGCCACCCGGCATCGGATGGCCTTGTCGCTGGATCCAAGAGGAAGGCGGGACGAGGGCCCCCGCGCGTCACGCTACTGCCCAGCCATCATGGCCGCGATATCTTCCTGCACCGAGCCGGTGGCCTTGAGGTTGAATTTTTCGATGACCACCTTGGCCACATTGGGGGACAGAAAACCCGGCAGGGTGGGCCCGAGGCGCAGGCCCTTGACCCCCAGGGACAGCAGCGCCAGGAGCACAGCCACGGCTTTCTGCTCGTACCAGGCGATGTCGTAGGAAATGGGCAGGTCGTTGATGTCGTCCAGGCCGAAGGCCTCTTTGAGCTTCAGAGCGATGACGGCCAGGGAATAGGAATCGTTGCACTGCCCTGCGTCGAGGACGCGGGGAATGCCGTTGATG
>CAXNFJ010000314.1:0-3612 GCA_964201165.1 Desulfomicrobium sp. | reverse complement strand
TTTCTGCAGGTTCTGTACGGACAATTCCTGTACAGCACGGCCGTTCTCTCCGCCGTGTACTGGATGCTTTTGGTGGCCCTGGTCATGCTCGCCTACGGGTTGCTGTATGTGCACGCCTGGCGGGTCAAAAAGGCATCCCCGGGGGCACTATCCGCGCTGGCGCTGCCCCTGGCCGTGTGCTTCCTGTTGGCCACGAGCTTCATTTTGACCACCATCATGTCGCTGATGATCCGGCCCGAGGGGTGGACGCAGTATTTTCAGAATCCTCACGGCACGATTTTGAATCTTGCGGATCCCACCTTTTTTCCGCGTTGGCTGCATTTCGTGTTCGCCTCCATGGCCGTGGGCGGCCTCTTCACGGCGCTCTTGAATTTCGGGGCCGCGCGGCGCGGGGACGAGGCGGCATGCAGGCGTACAAACGTGGGGATGAAATGGTTCACCCACATAAGCTTGATGCAAATCGGTATCGGCTTGTGGTGGATCATGGCCCTGCCAAGTGAGGTCATGCTCCTTTTCATGGGCGGCAGCGTGCCGCATACGGTCGCTTTCCTGGTTGCTCTGGCCCTGGTCGCAACCGCGCTGGTGCTGGGATTCTCGGGGCGGGTCGTGCCCACGACGGTGACCTTGGTCCTGACCGTGCTTGCCATGGTCGTCATGCGCGATCTGGTGCGCATGGCCTCGCTGGCAGAGTATTTCCATCCATCGGAGATGGAGGTCACTGGCCAGTACGGCTCCATGTTCCTTTTTCTTTTCAGCTTCGCGGCAGTCCTGGTGGCCATTGCGTACATGCTCAAATTGCACCGGCGCGCCGGGGGGGGATATAGGTCATGGAGTATCCGGTTTGGCAACTTTCCACGCTGGCTGGCGGATTCTGGGTCGCGCTCATCGCCACGACGCATGTCTTCGTCGCCCATTTCGCCGTGGGCGGCGGGCTGTTCCTGGTTTTGACCGAGGCTCGGGCCAGGCGTCAAAATTCTCCGGAACTGCTCGATTTCGTACGCAAGCACACCAAGTTCTTTCTCCTGTTGACCATGGTTTTTGGTGGTGTCTCCGGGGTGGGCATCTGGTTCATCATTTCCGTGCTGGCGCCGGACGCGACCTCGACGCTGATTCATGTCTTCGTTTGGGGTTTTGCCACGGAATGGGTCTTTTTCGTTGGCGAGATCGTGGCGTTGCTCATCTATCATTATTCCTTCGACCGGATGAACCCGCGTGATCACATGATCGTGGGCTGGCTGTATTTTGTCTTTGCCTGGCTGTCGCTGTTCGTCATCAACGGGATCATCGGGTTCATGCTCACCCCCGGGGAATGGCTGACAACCCGGGAGTATTGGGACGGTTTCCTCAACCCCACGTTGTGGCCTTCGACCGCGTTCAGGACGCTTTTGGCCTTCATGCTGGCCGGGTTGTTCGGTTTTTTGACCGCCTTGCGCATACCCGGCGAGGCAACCCGCGCGGAAGCGATGCGGACCTGCGCTGTGTGGGCGGCGGTCTCCCTGCCCCTCCTGCTGCTGTCCGGGTGGTGGTACATGGCCGCTCTGCCGGTCGATGTGTATGAATTCATTACTCAAAAATCCCTGGAAATAACGCCGTATTTCAAGGTTCTGCCCGTGACGGCCGTGGTCGTCATGCTGGGCAGCCTGTTCATGGCCTTGCGTTTGCCTCATGGCGTGCGGGTTGTTTTGGCCGGGCTGGTCCTGGCTGGCGGGTTTGCCATTGTCGGCGCTTTTGAATTCGTGCGCGAGGCCGGTCGCAAACCCTGGATCATTTATGGGCATACCTGGGCTCAGGGCGTGCGCCTGGCCGATGCCGGAGAACCGGACGCGCCCTTCCTTCCCCGCGCGAAGTGGGCCGCCACCAAGGACACGACGGACACTCTGGCCGCGGGGCAAGAGCTCTTCGCCCTGCAGTGTCTGTCCTGCCACAGCGTGGGCGGCCCCATGAACGATATCCGCAAGGTCACGGCCAATGTGGGCTCCGTTGGCATGGAGGCCTATTTGATCGGCCAAGGGCGGATCTTCAAGCACATGCCGCCCTTTCTGGGCGATGCTCAGGAGCGCCGCGCCCTGGCGGAATATATTACCGTAGTCATCAACGGGCGCGAACCCGGCGGCGATACCGTGGCCGGGATACCCTCCCTGCATGAGGAGCCGCTGCCCTTTGACCGGGAAAAGGACGAATATGTGCTTCTGGCCTGGAACACCCTGGGCATGAAGTACATTTCTGACGGGGACGCGTATTTCTCCCTTCAGCCTCCGGGCAACGATCTGGGCGCGATGCTGATCCGGCGCGGGGAGTTCCCTGAACTGCCGAACGGCGCGGAGGTGGAGATCTGCTACGAAGCTCCCGCAGGGTTCAAGAACCCGTCCGCACAGGTGGATTTCTGGAAGTATGCCCCGTCGCTTGTCGGCAAGGATCTGGCTCCCGATATTTCGGTTGCGGGCCTTGGCGTGGATGGCGTCATGGAGTTCAATGAAGAGACCCGGGTCTTTGAGGCCGAGGGCATTCCCGTAGTTCCCTATGCGGATGGCGGAAGCGTGAATCCATATCCGGTGTTCACGGTCACGGCCACGGACAAGGCTTCGGGAGATGTTCTGGCGCGGACCAAGGTCGTGCTGCCGGTGAGTTCCGAGATGGGCTGCCGCAGCTGTCATGGTGGTGAGTGGCGCAAGAACGGGGTTACGGGCATTTCCGCAGGGGCGGCTCAGGGCGTTCTCGAATCCCATGATAAGCGTTCCGGCACGAATCTCCTGGCTCAGGCCAAGGATGGGAAGCCTCTGCTTTGTCAGAGCTGTCATTCCGACGCACGCGGGAATGCCCCGGGAGATCCTGCGCGGCTGAATCTGTCGGCGGCCATTCATGGGTTCCATGTGCAGTATCTCAAGGGGCAGGACGAGGAGACGTGTGCGCGGTGTCATCCGGCCAGCCCGACCGGGGTGACTCGCGCCCAGCGCGACAATCACGCGGCCATGGGCTTTGGATGCCAGCGTTGTCACGGCTATCTGGAAGACCATGCCCTGTCCTTGCTCAAAGGCGAAGAACAGGCAGGCAAGACGCGGGCCGCACTGTATATGCAAGGCATCGCATCCCGGGTGGTGGCCGACGCGGAGGACATAGCGCCGCGTACGCCGTGGCGACAGGAGCCGGAGTGCATGACCTGTCACGGCAACGGAACCCCTGATCCCTTGACCGCATCGGCTGTCAATGTGTGGACTGATGGTCCGGAAGATTTGTACCATAATCGCAAGGACGCCACCGGTTCCGTGCCTTGCCTTGCCTGCCACGGCGCGCCCCATGCCACCTACCCGACCGAAAACTCCTACGGAGCGGAGCGGGAAAATCTGCAACCTCTGCAGTACATGGGTTTTGCCGGCCCGATGGGTTCCAAGGAGTCGTGCGCGGTCTGTCATATTGAAATGCCGCCCGGTGATGCGCATCACTGATTCAGGTTCGACGGAAGTTCGTTGACTTTAATGCGGGAAAAAGCACGTTGCGCACGGCAGGGCCAGTGAGCAATACCTTGACGCCGTGGTGGCCGAAGGGTGCGCTTTTGGAGGATCGAATGGAGTTTGATGTGGAAAATGCGGTCACCGCGTTGGGGCAGTCCCTGCG
>CAXNFJ010000313.1:0-3633 GCA_964201165.1 Desulfomicrobium sp. | reverse complement strand
ATTCACGGGGCGGTCTGGTGTGTAAATCTGGACAGCATCGAAATCGCTGTTATATAGAATCTGGTCGAAACAAGGGGCTGCTGCCCGCTTTTTTTCAGATAATCATTCCATAAATGATATCGGCCGGATATTGAACTCATATTGGGAATTGTTCCGGCTTTGGCAATGGTCCGGACGCGGTTTTCTCCTTTTGCCAGGGGTTGACCCATCCCGCAAGGCTTGCCCCTCTGGCATTATGGATATAAGCGGGTCCGGCCTTGTGACGGATTTTCCGTATTTCATCAACGCCCAACAGTTCACTCAAGGAAAGGCTCTTGCAGACATGAAGAATCCTAGCGAACCCCAAAAACATAAAATTCTCATTGCCAACCGGGGTGAGATCGCCATCCGCATCATGCAGGCCTGCCGCAAGCTGGGTCTGGCTTTCGTGGCGCTTTTCACCGAACCGGATACGCACAGCGAACACTGTGTCCTGGCCCGCAAACTCGGGGGGGACGAATCCCTGTATCGGGTCAGTTCCTATCTCGACGCCAACGAAATCTTCGCCGTGGCCGATCAGTCCAAATCCACGGCCATCCATCCCGGATACGGCTTTTTCGCCGAAGACTACCGTTTTGCCCGGCGTGTGGTCCAGCGGGAGCGCAAGCTCATCTTCATCGGCCCGTCCTGGCAGGTCATCCGCGAGCTCGGAGACAAGATCAACACCAAGCGCTTGGCCCGCAAGCTCGGCGTACCCACAGTGCCCGGATCGGACAAGCCTGTCACTGATGATCTTGAAGCCGAAAACATCGCCAAATCCCTGTTCGATTTTCAAAAGGAGCAGGGCATCAACAACCCTGTCATCCTGGTCAAGGCCTCGGCCGGAGGCGGGGGCATGGGCATCGAGGAAGTGGACGATCTGGACAAGTTCCGGAGCGTGCTGCGCCGCATCAAAAGTTATTCCAAACGCCAGTTCAGGGACGAGGGCGTGCTCATTGAACAGCGCATCTTCGATTTCAACCACCTGGAAGTGCAGGTCCTGGCCGATCGCACGGGTCAAAACCCTGTCCATTTCGGCACCCGCAACTGTTCGGTGCAGTCCCCCGGACACCAGAAACGCATTGAGGTCGCGCCCGGTTTCGACCCGTCTTCCCTGCGCTACGCCTTCGACGCGAAAAAAGTGCTTGAGGACATCACCGAATATTCCCTGCGCATGGCCCGTGAAGCCGGATACGACAACGTCGGCACTTGGGAGTGGATCGTCAGCCCCACGGGGCAGCCGTTTCTGATGGAAGTCAACACCCGCATCCAGGTCGAAAACGGGGTCTCGGCCCGCATCGCCACCATCAAGGGCAAGAGCGAGGTGGATCTCATCGCCGAGCAGATCCGGGTTGGCCTGGGCTCTGCCTTGGGGTACACTCAAAAGGACATCGCCCTCAATGGCGTGGGCATCGAATACCGTATCATCGCCGAGGATCCGGACAACAAATTCGCCCCCTGGGTGGGCCGGATCACATCCTTTGGCTGGCCGGAGACGCCCTGGGTCAAGCTGCACAGCCAGGTTCCTACGGACCGCGAATACGAGATCCCAACGGATTTTGACCCGAACCTGGCCCTGGCCATCATCTGGGGCAAGGATCTGGCCGAGGCCAAGGCACGTGGCGTGGAATTCCTGAACGCCCTGAAACTCATGGGCGAGAACGCTTCCGGGGAAACGCTCAGGTCGAATATCGAATTCCTGAAGCGCAAGACAGAGGGCATCCTGGCTTTCTGATCTGCGCCCCGAACCCAGGAAGCCATCCGCGCTCAATGTTGATTAAGCGCTCAAGCGACGCCGGGCGACCCGGCATAACCCAAGCCTGCGAGGCAATCGCGCACTCTTATGGATATCGAAAAACGCATACAAGAACTGAGGGACCGCCTGAAATATATTCTGGATATTTTCGGTCCTGATGAAAATATAAACGTGACCATGCTGGAAGCCAAGCTTGGCGAGTACATCGCTCGCGAGTCGGACCTGCCCAAGCAGGAAGCGGTTCGGCAACTGGAAACCCTGGAAGAGCTGTTCCGTTTTCTGGAAAAAAAGCTCGAACGGGAACTGACCCCCATGAACAAGGTGCGCATTGTACGTCATCCCCAGCGCATCTGTCTCAAGGACATCCTGGAAAACGTGTACGACAACTACACCGAGATCGGGGGCCAGGACGATTACAGCATCGATCCGAGCATGCTCATCGCCCGGGCCTACATCACCCGCAAGCGCGGCAAGAAGGTCCATAACCAACCGGTCATGGTCATCGGGCAGGAAAAAGGGCACGGGCAGGAGTTCCGCAACGGGGGCTCGGTCAAGCCCTGGGGCAATGCCAAGGCCCTGCACTACATGAAGGTCGCGGAGACGGAAAATATTCCCATCCATACCTACATCTTCACCCCCGGTTCCTATCCCATTGAGGATTATCCGGGCGCGGCCCAGCAGATCGCCAAAAACCTCTACGAGATGGCCGGGCTCAAGGTCCCCATCGTGGCGGTCATCTCCGAAGGCGGATCGGGTGGCGCCGAGGCCATCGGTTTGGCCGACACGCGCATCATGATGTCCCACGGCTACTACTCGGTCATCTCACCCGAGGGTGCGGCCGCCATTGAGGGCCGCCTGCGCGGCGGCCAGCGCGCCGCGCCCAAGCTCATCGAGCACTGCGCGCAGCAGCTCAAGATGACGGCTGACGACAACCGGGCCATGGGCTTTGTGGACTGGAAGATCAACGAGCCGGAACTTGGCGCCCGGCCCGAACATTACGACTTCTTTCGCAAGCTGCGTAAATCCGTCGTTTCTTCAACAGACGAAATAGTTTTGAATGTCAGCAGTTTGCGTCTTTTTAGGTCCTTTGCGCTCAGGCGGCTTAAGGGCGCGGACGTGTATGTGCGCTGGACTCTCGGCCCTCGGGCCAAGGAGCGGTTGCTGTGGACCCGGTACATGAAATTCCGGCGCATGGCCCAGGACGCCTATCTCGACAAGCGGCACTGGTTCAGTCGCGGCAGCGAATGGACCGGCGAGTTCTTCTCCTCCCTGTATTCCTATTTCCGGTACGATCTGTTCGGTAAGCAGCACAAGAAGGTCACGGAGTTGGCAGAGGACATGCACGCCGAGATGCAGGTCGTGGTCGGCCGTTCGACCCGGTACTGGAAAAACATCATGTCCAAGTTGTCCTTTGGCAAGAGCAAGAAGGACGTGGATGCGGAAGGCCTGACCTCCCTTTCGACCTGGGACGATGGGGCGCAGGACAGCGGCAAGTGGCACTACTTCAGCCCCCAGGCCAAGCTGGACCGGGCCGTGACGTGTCCCAATACCTCCGTGCACGGCTGTCTGGACCAGTGGGCGCCGGATCTGTTCGGGGAATGGGCCGGGGTGTGCAGTTACTGCGGTCACCACTTTCCCATGGAATATCAGTGGTATCTGCACAATATCTTCGATCCGGGCTCCATCTACGAGGTCTTTTCCGAGATCGAGTCCACCAACCCCCTGAAGTTCGACGGTTTTGACCTCAAGCTCGACGAGGCCAAGCGCAAGACCGGGCACAAGTGCGGCTGCATGACCTTCGAGGCCCGCATTGAGGGAACCTCCGTCATGGTGGCCATGTTCATGGGCGCCTTCCGTGG
>CAXNFJ010000312.1:0-3652 GCA_964201165.1 Desulfomicrobium sp. | reverse complement strand
GCGTCCGAATACGAGGGAAATGAGCTAAATAGCCCCAAGCAGGGCACTCAAAAGGACGAGCAGAAATATATTTTTGTTTAATCACAACTACGAACAGCAATGTTTGTATGGCTACTTTGAAAAAACGCTTTGATCAGCGTGTCCCTAGGTCGTCGGTGTTGTGCCCGAGCGCGAGGTGGGTCAGATTATACTGCTGGCAAATGTCAAAAAGACGTTTGCGCCGATGCCAGGCACAGAAAAAGCATGGGGACTTCTTGCGGTTTTCCTCGGAGTGCGCCCGTGGTCCGAAATCCGTGGTTTCAAGGTGTCCCGCCACCCCGTGCTCGCGCATCCAGTCCGCCAAGGGGGCATGGCTGGCGGCGTCGAAGCCCGGATTGAGATGGATGACGAAAAGTTCGATGGGAAAAGGGATGATGCGCTGGCGCATGGTCATAACCTGGAGCATGACCCAACTGTCGATGCCGCCGGAAACGGCCAGTCCGATGCGTGCTCCGGGCCACGCCATGCCGGCCTGTTGCATGATCTTGCCCGTCTGCCCGAGGCAGAACTGCTGCGCGTACTTGAGTTTTCCCCACTGGGCCATGTTGAGTTCCTGTGCTGAGTGATTGAGGGCGAGGGATATGCTCGCAAGGGTTTGACAGATGTGGAATGGGTCTTAAGATCGTAACGGGTCCGCTCTCGTACAGAGGGGGATGCCCGGTGTAAAGGGTTGTCGGGAGGAAGGGTGCGAGTTTCACGTTGACAGTGGTCAGAGGTTGTGCGTAGCGTGAAATGTTATTCCCGACTCGACTTTTTAGGGCGGGACTTTTTTGTTGTTTATCCACACATTCATATACATTTTTTCGGAGGTGCAATGGCCAGAATTACCGTTGAAGATTGCTTGGAGAAGGTCAACAACAGATTTCTGATCGTGCAGATGGCCATCAAAAGGGTCAAGCAATATCATGAAGGATATCCGCCTCTTGTCGCCAGCAAGAACAAGGAGATAGTGACCGCGCTCAGGGAGATTGCCGAAGGCAAGGTGCTTCCTGACGTGGAGCGCGTCGAGGATTTCAGTTTCGAAGCAGACGATCAGGACGAATAAGCAATGGCTGACAAGCGTGACTATTACGACGTGCTCGGTGTAGGCCGGAGCGCCTCGGCGGACGAGATCAAAAGTGCCTACCGCAAGCTCGCCCTGCAGTTCCATCCGGATCGCAATCCGGACAATCCGGAAGCCGAGGACAAATTCAAGGAAGCGGCTGAAGCGTATGAAGTGCTGGGTGAGGCGAACAAGCGCGCCCAGTATGACCGTTTTGGTCATGCCGGGATGAACGGCCAGGGATTTGGAGACCATTTCCATTCTTCGGAAGATGTCTTCAGCGCCTTTGGCGATATCTTCGGCGATTTTTTCGGCTTTGGCGCCTCATCGGGAGGACGTCGCCGTCCTCGGGCCGGAGCGGATCTACGTTATAATTTGACCGTGGCCTTTCGTGATGCCGCCAAAGGCACGGAAGTGGAACTCAACATCCCCAAAAAGGAAGTCTGTTCCGATTGCTCCGGTTCGGGTTCGGCTCCCGGACATTCACCGGAAACCTGCCAGCACTGCCGCGGGCAGGGGCAGGTGACCCAAAGTCAGGGCTTTTTCCGCATTTCCGTGCCGTGTCCGATCTGTCGGGGCGAGGGTAAGGTCATCACCCATCCCTGCGCCAAATGTCGTGGCCAGGGTATTGTGCAGGTCAGCAAGAGCCTCAAGGTGCGTATACCGGGCGGTGTCGACAACGGCAGCCGTCTGCGGCTCAGGGGCGAAGGCGAACCCGGTGATTTTGGCGGACCGCATGGGGACCTTTACGTGGTCATTTATGTGGAGGAAGACAAGATCTTTACTCGGCGTGGCCAGGATCTGGTCATCGTGGCCGATATATCCATTGTCCAGGCCATACTGGGAGCCAAGATCGAGGTTCCGACCCTGGACGAGCCCGTGACCTTGGAAATTCCCAAGGGTACCCAGTCCGGCAAGATTCTGCGCATCAAGGGCATGGGGCTGCCGCATCTGGGCAGTACCCAGAAGGGTGACCTGCTGGTGGAGATTTCGGTGCGCATCCCGACCAAGGTGACCAAGAAGCAGGAAGAATTGCTGCGTGAATTCGACAAGCTCGAAGAAAGCCGCCCTCTGAACAAGGTCAAGGATTTCTTCAAGAAGGCCATGGGTGATTAGCCCGGACACATGAATTGAACGGGCCGGAAGCGCATGTTTCCGGCCCTTTTCTTTTGCGGAGAGGATCATGGATCAAAAATTGACGCATATCGACGAGGCCGGGAACGTGGTCATGGTGGACGTGGGAGACAAGGTCGACACAAAGCGTCGGGCCGTGGTCCGCGCGAGGGTCCTCCTCAACGCGAGCACCTTCGCCTTGCTGACGCAGAACGCCCTGCCCAAGGGCGATGTGCTGACCACGGCCAAAGTGGCCGGAATCATGGCCGCCAAACGGACCTGGGAGCTCATTCCCATGTGTCACCCGATTTTTCTTTCAAAAGTCGATGTGCGTCTCACCCCGGTCCCGGCCGACCTGTCCATAGAGATCGAGGCCGAGGCCAGGACCACCGGCCCCACTGGCGTGGAGATGGAGGCTCTGGTCGCGGTCCAGGTCGCGGCCATGACCATCTACGACATGTGCAAGGCCGTGCAGCGCGACATCCGTATTACGGACTGCAGATTGACGCACAAAAGCGGCGGTAAAAGCGGCGAGTTCAACGGCGAGTAATTTTGACGATTCGCGCAGGATGAGTGTTGGTCGCGTCACGGGTTTTTCCCGGCGCGCTTTTTTACGTCCGGCGGTTGTCACGGCACGTGGCCCATCAATCAGAATCTTAGACAAGGAAGAAGGATATTTTTGTGACTACGCAGACATGCATCAAGGATACGTCCGCCAATCCCGCGCCCCTGGGACTGGTCGGTTTTGGCCTGACCACCATTTTGCTCAACATTCATAACGCGGGCCTGTACCCGAACAATTCCATGATCCTGGGCATGGGCATTTTTGTGGGCGGCATCGCCCAGATCATTGCCGGCATACTGGAATCCAAAAAAAACAATACGTTCGGCCTGACCGCGTTTACCGCCTATGGTTCCTTCTGGCTCTCCCTGGTGGCCATCTGGACCCTGCCGGCCCTCGGCCTGGCCGAGAAGTCCGATGAGACGGCCATGGGCTTTTATCTTGCCATCTGGGGGTTTTTTCACCTTTGGCATGTTCATCGGGACCTTCCGGTTGAGCCGCGCCCTGCAGGTGGTCTTCGGCACCCTGGTCGCCCTGTTCTGGCTGCTGGCCATCGGTGATTTCACCCACATCGCCGCCTACAAGGTCATTGGCGGGTATGTAGGTATTCTGTGTGGATTCTCGGCCTTTTATACCGCCATCGCGCAGGTGCTGAACGAAGTTTACGGCCGCACGGTGCTCCCGCTCGGACCGGTTGCGCGCCCCTAACCCCCGGCAGACTGAATATTGAAAAGGCTGATCGCGATGCGGTCGGCCTTTTTTTATCCGCGAAAGAATCGCAGGGACTGAAGACGCCCCGGGATTCGGCGGCACAAAAAAGCCCTCGTCCGAAAACGAGGGCCGTGCCATCAATGATTTTTTTGGGTCGCGCTACCAGATCCGGCGCACCTTGACCC
>CAXNFJ010000311.1:0-3652 GCA_964201165.1 Desulfomicrobium sp. | reverse complement strand
GCATCGGCGAAGGTCACTTCCTTTTCATGCGCGGCATGTGGGGCGTGATCCGTGACCAGAATGTCGATGACCCCGGTGCGCACGGCCTGGCGCAAGGCCAGCACGTCGTCGCGGGTGCGCAGGGGCGGATTGACCCGCACGCTGGTGTCATAGCTTTCCACGCGGGACTCGTCCCAGAGCAGATAGTGCGGGCAGGTCTCCGCCGTGACAGGCACGCCGCGCTCCTTGGCCCTGGCGATGAGCTCCACCGATTCCCGGCAGCTAATGTGCGCCAGATGGATGGGCAAATGCAGATAGGAGGCGAGCAGGATGTCCCGGGCGACCTGCATGGCCTCGGACACGGTCGGGATGCCCTTGAGGCCCAGACGGCTTGAGACCTCGCCCTCGTTCATGACCCCGCCCTTGCCGAGCCATGGGTCTTCGCAATGGTCGATGACCTTGAGGCCGAAATCCGCCGCGTACTCCATGGCCCGCCGAAAAAGCTCGGTGTTTTCCACGGGCAGGCCGTCGTTGGACAGGGCCACGCACCCGGCCCGGGCCAACTCGCCGGCCATGGACAGCTCCTTGCCCAGCAGACCCACGGTCAGTGCCCCCACAGGCCGCACCCAGGGGCCATGCGGGAAGGCCTCGGACGCTTTTTGCAGCATGAAGCGGGTCACGGAGGCGTTGTCGTTGACGGGGCTGGTGTTGGCCATGGCCATGACCTGGCCGAAGCCCCCCCCGGCCGCGGCGGACAGACCCGAGCGGATATCTTCCTTGTACTCCTGGCCGGGCTCGCGCAGATGCACGTGGGCATCGATCAGGCTCGGCAAGAGGGTCAGCCCTCCGGCATCGACAACTTCCGCCTCCGAAGCGGCAACGGTTCCGGAATCAACCAGCTCAAGTATGCGGCCCGCGCCAATGAGCAGGTCGCACGCGCGATCCTGCCAGGAAACATTGCGAATCAGACAATCAACATGTGCCATGATACCACCATCATTAAATTCTTATGCTACAACACGGGCCCTGGTCAGATAAAGATGAAGCAGGGTCATGCGCACGGCCACGCCCGAGGCGACCTGATCGAGAATGAGGCTGGCCCCGCAGTCCGCAAGTTCCGAAGCGATCTCAAGGCCCCGGTTCATGGGGCCGGGATGCATGATCTTCACGTCCGGATTGGCTTTTTCCAGATGCCGAGCGGCGAGTCCGTAGGTGCCTGCGTACTCACGCAAATCTGGGAGCAGGCCGGCCTGCTGCCTCTCCAGCTGCAGGCGCAGACAGATGACCGCATCCACGCCCGCGCAGGCCTTGGCCACGTCCGAAAAGACCTCCACCGGCCAAGTCTGGACCGCTGCGGGGAGCAAGGTTCGGGGAGCGCAGATCCGGACCCGCGCCCCGAGCATGGTCAAAAGCTCGACATCGGAGCGGGCCACCCGGCTGTGGGCGACGTCGCCCAGGATGCATACGGTCTTGCCCTCGAAGGAGCCCCAGACCCGGTGCAGGGTGAACCCGTCCAGCAAGGCCTGGGTAGGGTGGGCGTGCCAGCCGTCGCCGGCGTTGATGATGGAGCAGTCCAGCCGCTCCGCCAGAAACCTGGCCGCCCCGCTGTCCCAGTGCCGGATGACGATGGCGTCGGGATTCATGGCCTGTAGGGTCAGGGCCGTGTCTTTCAGGCTCTCGCCCTTCTGCAGGGAGCTGCCCGACTTGGTCAGGCTGAATGTATCCGCCGACAGGCGCTTGCCGGCCATGTCGAAAGAGGTCTTGGTTCGCGTCGAGGCCTCGGCGAAAAAGAGGACCACGCTTTTGCCCTTCAGGATGGGCACCTTCTTGATGGGCCGCTGGTTCACTTCCGCGAAACGTGCCGCCGTCTCGAAAACATGGCCGATCTCGTCCCGGCCGAGCTGGGATATTTCCAAAAGATCTTTATGCCGCCAATTCATACGTCCGCCTTGCCGCCCCGTTGGGGGTTATGATTACCTCGTGACCAAAAAAAAGGGACCCGGCTTCTCGCCCGTCCCTTGTTGCTGCGTCACGCACGGATTTTCGTACTCGTTTCATGCCATGGGCCTTTACACGACAGGCGCCGGGACGTCCAGCACCAGCCCGGACGAGCGCGGTCGCAAAAAAGGGGCGCGACCGTAAGCGTCGCGCCCCTTCAAGCTTTTTTCAGGAGTGGAAGAGCTATTCTTCCCCTTCGATTTCACCATCCGGCAGTTCGTCATCAACCAGGACGTCTTCTTCCGGCATATCAACGTCATCCAGAGGGTCGAGTTCTTCCGCAGGCACGATTGCCCGGGGCGTGCCCGAGGCTTCGGCCGTCTCGGTCGGCACATGGTCGAAGCAGACCACGGTCTGGTCGTCATCCAGACGCACCAGCCGCACGCCCTGGGTGGCGCGGCCGACCAGGCTGATGTCGGCGATGCCGATACGGATGATCTTGCTGCCCGAAGTCAGCAGGATAAGCTCTTCCGTCGGGTCCGCGACCATGGCGCCGACCACTTTGCCGGTCTTGGGCGTGATGCGCATGTTGATGATGCCCTTGCCGCCCCGGGTCTGGCTACGGAAATGCCGCACCTGGGTGCGCTTGCCGTAGCCGTTCTCGGCGATGGTCAGGAGCTCCTGCCTGCTTTCCGGGACCGCGTCCCCATCAACAGGCTGCTCGTCCCCGCCATCCGCGATCTGTTCGCCCTTGCTCACCTCGACGCCGGCCACGACCTGATCGCCCTTGCGCAGGGCGATGCCCTTCACGCCCGTGGCGGAACGTCCCATGGCCCGCACATCGGAACAGGCAAAACGGATGGAGTAGCCGTCGTTGGTGACGAGGACCATGTCCTGATCCGCCTCCACCTCGCGCACGCCGATGAGTTCATCATCCTCGCGCATGCCGAGGGCGATGAGCCCCACAGTGCGGATGTTGCGATACAGATCCACGGAGCTGCGTTTGACCACACCCTGGCGGGTGTAGAAGAAGTAGAACTTCTCGCGGTCCAGGTCGCGGCAGGTCATGGCCGCGGCGATGTATTCGTTGCTGTCCAGAGGCAGCAGGTTGGCCACATGCTTACCCCGTGCCGTGCGTCCGCCCTCGGGAATCTGATGCACCTTAATCTGGTACATCTTGCCCTTGTTGCTGAACAAATTCATATATTGATGGTTGGAGGTCGTCAGGATGGAGGTGATGAAATCCTCGTCCGCGACATGCACTCCGGTGATGCCCATGCCACCCCGGCGCTGCTGACGATAGTTGTCGAGGCTAGTGCGCTTCAGGTAGCCGTTGCGGGACAGGGTGATGACCACGGGCTCGTCCGGGATGATGTCCTCGATGTCGATGGAATCGGGATCGTGGGCCAACAGGATGGACTTGCGCGGCGTTATGAAGACATCGCGCAGCTCTTCGAGTTCCTGGCGGATGACGGATTTCAAAACCTCGGTGTTCTCAATGACGCTGGTCAGGTACTCGATCTGCTTCAGCAGTTCCGCGTATTCCTCCAGGAGCTTTTCGCGCTCGAGGTTGGTCAGGCGCTGCAGGCGCATGTCGAGGATGGCCTGGGCCTGGATCTCCGATAGACCGAAGCGCTCACGCAGGCGTTCCTTGGCCTCCAGCGCAGTCTTGGAGGCGCGGATCAGCTTGACCACTTCGTCGATGAAATCAAGGGCGATGCGCAGGCCTTCAAGG
>CAXNFJ010000310.1:0-3654 GCA_964201165.1 Desulfomicrobium sp. | reverse complement strand
CAATTCTCCTTCATCACCACCTTCGTGACTCTGGTCGTCTCCGCCCGGCTGCGCAAATTCGACCATTCCCTGGAAGAGGCGGCCCTCAATCTGGGAGCGACCCGCTTCGAGGTCATCTGGCACATCACCCTGCGCTATCTGCGCTCTTCCATTATCGGTTCCGCCGCCGTGGCCTTCCTGATGAGCTTTGAAAATTTCAACACCACCCTTTTTCTGGTCGGCTCCCAGCCAACCCTGCCCATCAACCTGTACCTGCAGGTCCGCGACGGCTCCACGCCGGTCATCAACTCCATCTCGCTTCTGCTCATTGTGGGCACGTCGTTTCTGGCTCTGGCCAATTTGTATTTCGATCGCAAGGATGGCTTGCAGACCTGAAATGTCGAGCAGGGACGATGTATCCAGTCAACACAGGTCGGCGGGATGCCGGGGAGGGGGTTTGACTTTGGGCGGTTGTGGGCCCAAGAAAAAAGCCGCGTGACGCGGCTTTTTTTCGTGGAAGAATATCGGAGAATCGTTATTTGCGGGCGCTTTTGTTGATGGTCTCCACCAGTTCGGCCGCGATGAGGGATGCTGCGGCTTCTTCCTGGGCCTGGTCTTCGAGAAGTTGCGATTTGGGCCAACGGCACCTATGATAAGAAATGGTGGCTTTTTGCGACAGTTGCTCAATCTTGGCGAGCATGATGCCCATGGCTTCCTGGGTTATGGTAAAGTCTCCGCACTCCGAACATTTGGGCACGGGAACATCTTCGAAACAAAACAGGTGATTTCGGCACTCCATTTGATAGGAGATGGTTTCTTCGGCGACAGTGTCGCTTCCGCATTTCTGGCAGATCATGGCAACCTCGTATGGTCTAATTTGAATCCGACGTAATCCATTATTATAAGTATGTTTTTTTGTTTTGCAAATATATTTGTAATATATTGAAATAGTTGTTTTTATGACAAGAGATGGCACGGAGGCGGGCATCCTTTGTCCGGCCCTTGCCGCGATTGTTCTGTAAGAGTTGGCACTTATCTTGTATTCAATCTGGAGGAATTATGAGCACCATAGGTTGGGTCGGAATCGGGGTTATGGGGCGTTCCATGTGCGGGCATTTGCTCGCGGCTGGTCATACGGTCCGGGTTCATACCCGCACCAAGGCTTCGGCCGAAAGCATCCTCGCCGCCGGAGCGCAGTGGTGTGACTGCCCGGGCGATGTGGCCACGGGTTCCGAATTCGTCTTCACCATCGTGGGGTATCCGGCTGATGTGCGCGCCGTCTATCTGGGTGACGGCGGACTCCTTGATCAGGCTGCGCCGGGGACCGTGCTTGTGGATATGACCACCTCGGAGCCGCTTCTGGCCGGGGAAATCCACCATGCGGCCAAGGCGCGGGGCATTCATGCCCTGGATGCGCCCGTGTCCGGTGGCGATCTCGGGGCTCGAAACGCGAGTCTGGCCATCATGGTCGGCGGTGACCAGGAACCTTTTGACCGGACCCTGCCCCTGTTCGAGAAAATGGGGAAGAACATCCGCCTCATGGGCGGGCCGGGAGCGGGGCAGCACACCAAGATGAGCAATCAGATCCTCATCGCCGGGACCATGATCGGGGTGGTCGAGTCCCTCCTGTACGCCGTTCGCTCCGGCCTGGACATGGACGCCGTCATCGATGTCATCGGCAGCGGTGCGGCCGGTTCCTGGTCCATCAATAATCTTGGCAGACGAATTGCCAAGGGTGATTACGACCCGGGTTTTTTCATCAAGCATTTTGTGAAGGATATGGGCATCGCCTTGTCCGAGGCTAAAAAAATGGGAATCGCCTTGCCTGGATTGGCCTTGGTCGAGCAACTGTATGTAGGAGCCATGGGGCAGGGTTTGGAAAACATGGGTACACAAGCTTTATTTATCGCTTTGAAAAATATGAGTGCAGCGAAGTAGTAAAGAATTGCGACAATTCATCAATACGTCATGCTGTATGGCTGTTGGTGAGTTGTTGCAGTCCTTTGCAATGAACTTTTCGGAGACAGAGTGCGGACAATATTTGTTTTTTTTCTTCTGTTTTTTTTCATTCCCTCAGCGTTTGGACAAGATGAAAAAAAAATAAACGTTTTATATATCAACTCGTATCATAACGGATACGAATGGTCTGATTCCATCTTTAATGGAGTGCGCGAAACGTTTCGAAGCAGTGGAAAAAATATTTATCTCCAGATAGAGTATATGGATTCTAAAAGATATTCCGGAGAAAAAATTAATGAAATATTGCTCAATTATTACAAATTCAAATTCCGCACAACTCGTTTCGATTTGGTCGTCACCTCAGACAATAACGCGTACGAATTTATTTCCGAGCATGGAGATGCTCTCTTTCCCGAAGTGCCCATAGTTTTTTGCGGAATAAACGATGTGGAAGCCGGAAACGTGCCCATGCGCCATCGCATGACCGGCATTCTGGAAGAGTTCGACGTGCCGCAAAACATCGAGATGGCCCTGCGCTTTCATCCCGGCAAGAAACGGCTCGTGGTCATCGGGGACCAGAGTTTGACCGGTGTGGCCATCGCCAATCAGGTCCGGGCCCAGATTCCGCTTCTGCCCGCGGGCATCGAGGTTGAGTTTCTGGATGAGTTCACTCTTGACGAGCTGATCACGAAGGTGCGTTTCGCGGCGGGAGACAGCATCTTTTTCTTTATCCCGTTTTACAAGGATGTGGGTGAAGCCGTGTACTCGGCTCAGGATCTGCTCAGGATCGTCTGGGAGCAGACGGGCGTGCCTCTTTACGGGGCGTGGGAGTTCCTGCTCGGGCATGGCTTGGTGGGCGGCAAGATGATCAGCGGATACGCCCATGGTCAAGCCGCTGCGGAAATGGGCCTGCGCATCCTTGACGGTGAGTCTCCGGCCAACATCGCCATCTCCATCAGTCCGGACGAACCTCCCAAATTCGACTACCGGGTGCTCATGCGCCTCGGGATCAATCAAAAGCTCCTGCCTGAAGGCAGTATCCTGATCAACGAGCCTTCGCCGTTTTACTCTATCAACAGGCACCAGTTCTGGACCATCATCATCAGTCTGGTCATTTTGTCCATGGTCCTGGTCCTCTTGGTGATCAACATTTGGGAACGCAAGCAGATCGAGATCCGGATCAAGAATCAGCTCTCCTTTCTGCGAACCCTGATGGATACCCTGCCCGTACCGATCTATTTCACGGACCGCAGCGGGGTCATCGCCGGAATCAACCGGGCGTTCGAGCATTGGTTTGGCGTGAGCTGGCACCATGACCGGGGCTTCGCCTCCCGGGAGCTGGCCCTGGTCGAAGCGCGCTTTGCCCCGATGCTGGACACGCGCATGGATTCCTATGAGGCCCAGATCCGCCATGGCGACGGTTCGCTGCGCTCGGCGGTGCTGCACAAGGCCACCTACGCCGACGCCCAGGGTGAGAATGCCGGGATTGTCGGCGTCATCTACGATATTTCCGATCGCAAGAAGGCGGAAGACGATCTGCGTGCGGCCGAGGAAAAATACCGCAGTATCTTTGAGAATTCGGCCCTGGGAATTTTCCGGACCGCTCCCGATGGCTCGTGGATCGTGGCCAATCCCGCCCTGGCGCGGATGCTCGGCTACGCAAGCCCGGAGGAGTTGATCGAACACAATCCGAACATTTCTTCCTTGTATTTTCAG
>CAXNFJ010000309.1:0-3667 GCA_964201165.1 Desulfomicrobium sp. | reverse complement strand
TAAGGCAGCATGAGCAGGAGCGAGGAGGGCAGGGTCGTCCCCATTGCCTGCAGGCGGAGCTGGAAGGCCATGACCCCGCCGAAAAGATAGGCTCCGATCATGGCCCGGCTCGGACGCCAGAAGGCGAAGATGACCAGGGCCACGGCAATCCAGCCCCGCCCGGAGCTGAGGCCGTTGGTCCACAGATGGGTGTAGGCCAGGCTCAGATAGCTTCCGCCAAAGCCGACCAGCATGCCGCCGCCCAAAAGCGCCGCCCATCGATATCCCAGGACGTTCAGTCCTGCCGCGCGTGTCGCGGCCGGACTTTCTCCGGCGGCGCGGATGGCCAGGCCCCAGCGGGTGTAGCGGAAAAAGGCCCACATGAGCGGCGGGATCAGGTACGACAGGTAGACCAGGGCGTCCTGCTGGAAAAAGATTGTCCCCAAACCGGGCAGATCTCCCAGGCCCGGCAAGGAAAATTTGTTGAAACCGGGCGCGGTCCGGCCAATATAGGGCGTGCCGAAAAATCCGGCCAGGCCGGTGCCGAAAATGGTCAGGGCCAAGCCCGAGACGACTTGATTTCCCAAAAACCAGATGCAGACGATGCCGTGCAAGGCGGCCATGCCCGCGCCGGCCACGCCTCCGGCCACAAAGGCCAGAGCGGGCGAGCCCGTATGCAGGGCGGTCAGAAAGCCGACCAGGGCGCCGACGAGCATCATGCCTTCCACACCCAGGTTCAGGATGCCGCCTTTCTCGGTCAGGATCTCGCCCAGAGTGGCATAGAGAATGGGAGTTCCGGCCTGGACCGTGGCGGCCAGCAGCGAGAGCAGGATGTCGAAGGTCATTCCACCCTCCGCAGCTGCAGGCGATAACGGGAAAAGAACCCTCCGGCGAGCACCGCCAGCAGGATGAAACCTTCCATGATCGCGCCGAAAGTCGCCGGGATCTGCAGGTCGAGCTGCAGGGTCTCCATCCCGACGCGCAGGCCGGCCAGGAGAAAGGAGGCCAGGGCGATAATCACGGGGCTCAAATTGGCCAGCCAGGCCACGACGATGGCCGTGTAGCCGTACCCGGCCATGATGCTTGGCTGCAAACGCCCCAGCGTGGCCGAGGCGTCCAGAAATCCCGCCCATCCGGCCAGAGCTCCGCTGACCGCCATGACCATGATCACAAGCAGGGAATAGGGCATGCGCGCATAGCGGGCGGCGCGAACGTTTTCGCCGCAGGCCCGGAGCTCATAGCCCAGGCGGGTGAAACGCAGAAATACGGTCATGAGCACTCCGGCCGCAAGGCAGAGCACGAGTCCCCAATTCAAGCGGGTGTCGCCGATGCGCGCCACCACGGCGGCGGGAACGAACTCGCTGGTCATGGGAAACCCGAAGCTGCCCGGATCCTTCCAGACCCCGTAGACAAGGTATTCAAGGACCAGGATGCCCACATAGTTGAGCATCAGGCTGACAATGATTTCATTGGCCTTGAGCTTGAGCCGAAGTATGGCCGGAATCGCCCCCCACAAACCACCGGCCAGGGAGGCGCAGAGCAACATGGTTGGCAGCAGTGCGTACCAGGGCCATTGAGGAAAGGTCAGCGCCGCCCAGGTCGCCCCCACGGCGCCCAGGGCAAACTGTCCCTCGGCTCCGATATTCCAGATTTGCAACCGAAAAGTCAGGCCCACGCCCAGGGAACACAGAAAAATGGGAATCGCCTTGATGAGGCAGTCTTCCAGCGCATGCCTTGAGCCGAAGGCGCTCTCCACCAGCAGCCACAAGCCTGTCAGGGAGGGTTTGCCCTGCACGGCCAGAATCAGCCCGCTGACCAGAAAAGCCAGGCCCAGTGCGGCAAAAAAAACAAGACAGGAGCCCCATCCCAGGGGCTCCTGTCTTCGTACGGCGCAGAATTGCAACATTGAGGATCGGTCCTTATTCCAGGGTGCCGACAACGCCCTGCACGAACCAGTTGAACCCGAGCAGGTCCGCGTCGGCCATGGTCACGCCGGCTGCGACTTTTTCGGCTCCGGCCTGGTCCTTGATGGGGCCGGTGAAAACCTTGTAGGCGCCGGAAGCGATTTCAGCCTTCTTGGCCAGCACGGTCTTCTGCAGGTCGGCAGGGACCATGGGGCCAAAGGGGGCGATGTCAACAATACCCTTGTCGAGTCCGTACCAGTAAAACTGGCTCTTCCAGGTGCCGTCTTTGATCTGCTGAACCATTTCCGTGTAGAAAGGTCCCCAGTTCCAAATGGCGGCGGTCAGATGGGATTTTGGGGCAAAGGCCGACATGTCGGAATTGTACCCGATGGAGTAGACTCCGCGCTCCTGGGCCGCTTCCTGCGGGCCGGGAGAATCCTGATGCTGGGCGATGACGTCCGCGCCCACGTCCAGCAGGGATTTGGCGGCTTCCTTTTCCGTGGCCGGGTCATACCAGGTCTTGGTCCAAACCACGCGGACCTGAACTTTCGGGTTCACGGCCTGGGCGCCCAGGGTGAAGGCGTTGATGCCGCGGATGACTTCGGGGATGGGGAAGGCGGCCACGTAGCCCAGCACGTTGGACTTGGTCATGGCTCCGGCGACCATGCCGGTCAGGTAGCGGGCCTGATAAATACGCCCGAAATAATTGGCCATGTTCTCGGAGTTCTTGTAGCCGGAGCAATGCAGGAACTTGACCTTGGGAAATTCCTTGGACACCTTGAGCATCGGGTCCATGTAGCCGTAGCTGGTGGCAAAGATGATGTCGTAGTCTTTGCGGGCCATGTTCATGATGACACGTTCGGAATCCTGGCCCTCGGCCACGGACTCGACAAAGGAAGTGGTCACGCCATCCATGGCTTCCACGGCCAGGCGGCCCTGGTCATGGGCATAGGAATATCCGGCGTCGCCCACCGGAGACACATAGACAAATCCTACTTTCATGTCCTTGGCGAAGCAGGTTGATCCCAGGGCCAACAAGGCCAGCAGGAACATGGGCAAACATTTTCGCATCAATCCGTCCTCCGTAATGTGGTTCTGCAAGGGTTTGGGATCCCCGACGGGCACAATGCCCGTTCCTGGGGAGAGTACCAAGCACGTGGCACATAGCCAATCCCCCGAATGCTGGCAACAGGCAGGACTTTCCCGCGCCATCCATGTAAAGTGGACAAATGTCAGACAATCATTGACAGATGGCTAGAAAATCCGAGAAAGTCGGACTAAATTGTTGTACGAGAAGTTGCTCCGAGAGCTGATTAATATAATTAACATTATGAAATAAAAGAATTATTATATGATCGGCACGGTTTTTCTATAGTGTCTTACATTCATCCCGGAGTTTTCATGTAGCGATACGGAGGGTTCATGTCCAAAGACACGATGATCAGTTTCCGGACAACGGAAGAATTCAGCAAGTCACTGAAAAAAATTGCAAAAAAGAATAAGACCACTTTGTCCGGTTTTATAGACGCCGTCTTGCAGGATTTTCTCCAATCGCAGACCGGGCAGGAAATCCTGCTTCAGGACCGGCGCAGATTTCCGCGTCAGCTCAAAGCCATTCCGGCCATCATCAGCGGCCAAAGCGGAACGCAAAAGCATTTTCATGCCAGCAAAATCACCAATCTTTCCCTGGGCGGGATCAACCTCGTCGTGCCCAAGAACGGGGATGGCGGCACTTTGGATGATGACGCGCTGGAATGTTTTGAAGTCGTTTTCGCCCTGCCTCA
>CAXNFJ010000308.1:0-3694 GCA_964201165.1 Desulfomicrobium sp. | reverse complement strand
GACAACCTGAGCGTGCAGGCCTCGGCGGATCGTCATGGCGTCATGACCAGCGTCAGTTCCCACTTCGGCGTGCCGTACAGCGACGTGGAAGTGATCGTCGGCACCACCGGCAGCCTGTCCGACGCCTTCATGATCTTTCAGTTGGGTCGGATGACCGGATACCCCACGGATCGGATCATGCGCACCTATGGCTCAAGCAAGGGAAAGGGATGGGGCGCGATGGCCCAGGAACTGGGAATCAAGCCGGGCTCTGCGGAATTCCATGCCTTGAAGCGCGGGGATTTCAACTATTCGATGCCGCAGTCCAAGAAAGGCGGAGGACAATCCTCCGGCAAAGGCGGGGGACAGGGATGTGATGGAAACGGGAAAAAGAACGACCAGGGCAAAGGAAAAAAGAAATAACCGCTCAAAACCTTGAGGAGTTTGTCTCATGTCCAAGAAAATACTGATGCTGGTTGGCGATTATGTGGAAGACTATGAAGTCATGGTCCCATTTCAGGCCCTGACCATGCTGGGTTATGTCGTGGAAGCGGTCTGCCCGGACAAGAAGGCCGGAGAGTTTGTGCGCACATCCATCCACGATTTCGAAGGCGACCAGACCTACAGCGAAAAACGAGGTCACAATTTCACCCTGAACAAGGATTTCTCTGCCGTGAACACGGCGAACTACATCGGGCTGGTCGTGCCCGGCGGCCGGGCTCCGGAATATATCCGCTTGAACCCACGGGTGCTGGAGATCGTGCGCGAATTCAAGACTGCCGCCAAGCCCATCGCGGCCATCTGTCACGGCCCCCTCGTGCTGGCCGCCGCCGGGGTGCTGCGCGGCAAGAGCTGCTCCGCCTACCCGGCCTGCGGTCCGGACGTGACCATCGCCGGCGGCACGTACGCCGACATCGCCCTGGACAAGGCCCATGTGGACGGCAATCTGGTCACGGCCCCGGCCTGGCCTGCCCATCCGGATTGGATCGCCAAATTCGCGGCCCTGCTCGGCGCCAAGATCAGCATCTGATTCCTTCTCCGCGCGGGGCGGCCCTGGGCCACCCCGCTTCTCTTGCCCACCCGCCTTCAACTGGCCGCGTCAGCATCGTGATACTGATTCCAGATGGCGATGAATTTTTCCCTGTTCGCCAAGAGAATATCGACCAGGCACGGATCAAAATGCTTGCCGCTCTCTTCCAGGAAATACGCGAAGACTTCGTCCCAGGTCCACGCCTTATGATAGACACGCTTGTTCGACAGGGCGTCGAACACGTCGGCCACGGCCACGATGCGTCCGTGGACATGGATCTCATCCTCTTTCAGCCCCTGGGGATAGCCCTGCCCGTCCCAGCGCTCATGGTGCAGGAGCACGATGCGGGCCGCCGTCTGGATGATGGGGCTTGAGGAGCGCATGAGCAGGTCGTAACCGCGCTGCACGTGGCTCTTGATGATCTCGTACTCCTCGGGCGTGAGGGGGCCGGGCTTGTTCAGGATGGAATCGGGGATGCCGATCTTGCCCAAATCGTGGGCCGAGGACGCGAGCTTGAGCATCTCCGCCTCTTCCTCGCCCAATCCGTATTCCAGCGCCAAAAGACGCACATATTCCGACACGCGGCGGACATGACTGCCGGTCTCGGCCGAACGGCACTCCATGGTCTCCGCGATATGAAAGATGACCTCTTTTTGCGTGTCCTCAATGCCTTTGTTCAAAAACAGGTTGTCGAAGGCCAGGGAAACATTGGTGAAGAATAGTTCGAGCAGATCCCGGTCGTTTTCATCCAGATCCTTGGCCACCTCGAAATACAGGAAATTCTCCGAACCCGTCTTGGACTGCAGATACCACGCGCACGTGTCACCCTCGCAGTAAAAACCATGGGGCTGATTCTTGGCCCGTGCCAGGGCCCTATGCACCATCTCTGCCTTCACCTGCTCAATGGGCTGTTCCACATATTCGCAAAAATCCCCGGTGGCGGCCAAAACGATCGATTTGCCCTTGACGCCCGACGCTGCAAGTCCTGAGGCGTGGCTGTACATGGAGTCTTTCTTGAGTTGCAGGATGGACGTCAACTGGCTGAGCACCCCGCTGCCGAGCTTTTGCAGAGACTGGCGCTCAAAAATGTCCGATGAAGCCTCGATGATGCGTCTCAAGCCCTTGCGGTTGTCCTCGATGGTGGTGATGAAACTGAAGCTGCGCAGAGCCGATACGATGCAGACCAGCATCTTCTCCAGGGTCAATTCGGTCTTTTCCTTGTAGTCATCGATATCGTACTCGAGGATGACCTGGGCCGCGGGGGCCTTGCCGGGCTGTCCGGTGCGCAGGATGATGCGGACGGCGAGATTGCGCATGTCCTCGCGGATGTATTTGACGAGTTTGAGTCCGCTGTCATCGGTCTCCATGACCACGTCGAGCAGGATCACGGCGATGTCCGGATGCAGCGCCAGCACGCCCTTGGCCTCCTCGCCGCTGTACGCATGCAGGAAGCTGAATTTGCGTCCACGATACTCCTGGCCCGCAAGCATGAAGACCGTGACTCGGTGCACATCGGCCTCGTCGTCCACGATCAGGATCTTCCAGGTTTCGCCCGCCCTCACCTTCGGGACAGGAGGAGCCTGAGCCTCGTCCTTGAACAGAATTTCGTCGTTATCGGTCATGCGTTCTCTCTTCACACGGGCATGCGCACCTGAAACGTGGTGCCCTGGCCGGGCGCGCTGCAGCAAGTGATGGTTCCGCCCAGGGTGCGGGTGACGATGTTGAAGACAATATGCAGGCCCAGGCCCGTGGAGCCCTTGGCGCGCGCCGTGGTGTAAAAGGGTTCGAAAATCCTGTCCTGCAGTTCCGGGTCGACGCCTCGCCCGTCGTCGGCATAGGTCAGGCTGAGCATGCCGTCGTTCTTGACGATTTCGATGCGGATCAGGCCGGCCTGACCTTCGTCGTAGGCATGGACCAGGGAGTTGACGATAAAGTTAGTCAGAATCTGGGAAAAAGCGCCTGGGTAGCTTTCAATGACCAGATCCTCGGCGCACTCCACCTCGACTCGATGCGCAGTTTTCTTGAGTTTGGGCCGCAGGCTGAGCAGCACCTGTCCGACATACTCCCGTACATTGAAGCTGCGACGGTTTTCGGAGACCTGATCCGCCGCCACCATCTTGAAGCTGCGGATCATGTCCGAAGCCCGATGCAGGTTGAGGAGGCACATCTCCACCCCCTCACGGGTGGATTCCAGGTATTCCGTCAGGTCGGAGCGTTTCATTTCGCCTTGGGCAAAAAGGTCGCGCAGAATCCTGTTTTTTTCGGACAGGGTGGAAGTGGCAGACAGCGCCACGCCGACCGGCGTGTTGATTTCATGCGCCACTCCCGCGACCAAACCGCCGAGAGCGGCCAGTTTTTCGGACATGACCAACTGGCTTTGAGCCTGTCGCAAGCTCTCCAAGGCCGCCTGCAGTTCCTTATTGGCCGTGGCCAATTCGGCCGTGCGCTGGCTGACCCGATCCTCAAGATCCTCATTGAGAATGCAGACCTCCTCCTCGGCCCGCCGCCGGTCATAATCATGAATCTCCAGGCTCTCGGCCATGCGGTCGAATGCGGCCGCAAGCCGTCCCAGTTCCCCCTCGTCGTGATCAAGCGCCGTGCGCGTGCTCAAATCTCCCTTGCCCAGGCGATCCGCTGCCGACATGAGCAGCCCCAAACGGCGCAGGATGGTGAATTCTCCGACAA
>CAXNFJ010000307.1:0-3712 GCA_964201165.1 Desulfomicrobium sp. | reverse complement strand
CCGCACCCGGTCCTTCCGCCCCGAAGCCAAGGGCGTGGAATGGAGTTCCGACGGGATGGGCACCTACACCGTGGCTGAACTGGACGAGGACATGCCCCGGGGCACGACCCTGACCGTGCACCTGAAGGAAGACGGCAAGGAGTTCGCGGAAAAGAACCGCATCACCTCCATCATTAAGAAGCACTCCAACTTCATCTCCTTCCCCATCCTGGTCCAGGGAGAGAAGGCCAATACAGTGCAGGCCCTGTGGCGCGAGAACAAGTTTTCGATCACCCCTGAGCAGTACACGGAATTTTACAAATTCCTGACCTACGACCACGAAGAGCCCCTCGACACCCTGCACATGAGCGTGGACGCCCCGGTGCAGTTCTCGGCCCTGGCCTTCGTGCCCCCGCGCAGCCAGGACACCTTCGGCTTCGACCGCGACAACTACGGCCTGGACCTGTACGTGCGCCGCGTCCTGATCCAGAGCAAGAACAAGGACCTCATCCCCGAATACCTCGGCTTCGTGCGCGGCGTGGTCGACACCGAAGACCTGCCCCTGAACATCTCCCGCGAAACCCTGCAGGAAAACCTGCTCATCCGCAAAATCGCCACCACCCTGACCAAGCAGATCCTGACCCATCTCAAGAAGCTCGGCCAGGACAAGGACCGCTACATCACCTTCTGGAAGGAACACGCCAAGCGCTTCAAGCTCGGCTATGCCGACTTCGCCAACCAGGAGGCCTTCGGCGAACTCCTGCGCTTCAATTCCTCCCGCAACGAGGACAAGGACGGGCTCATCTCCCTGGATGAATACATCGAAGCGGCCAAGGAAGGACAAAAGGAAATCTACTACATCTCAGGACCCAGCCGCGAGGCCGTCGAGCAGAACCCGCACCTGGAGATCTTCCGCGCCAAGGGCCTCGAAGTGCTTTACCTGTACGAGCCCGTGGACGAGTTCGTCATGGACAGCCTGCGCAAGTTCAAGGAGTTCGAACTTAAGGCCACGGAGAACGCCGACATCGCAAACCTCGAACAATTCGCAAGCACAGCCGACAAGGCCGACAAGCCCGAAGACCTGAGCACCGAGGAAACCAAGGACATGGACCGCTTCCTCGCACGCGTGCAGGAGATCCTAGGCGACCGCGTCACCGAGGCCCGCATCTCCAAGCGCCTGAGCCAGAGCCCCTCCTGCCTGGTCAGCCCGGACGGCTCCACGTCCCAGATGCACAAGATCATGCAGCTGGTGACCAAGGACACCTCCATCCCCAAGAAGATCTTCGAGATCAACCAGGACCACAAGCTGGTGCGCAACCTGCTCTCCGTCTTCGCCAAAAACGAGAAGGACGAATTCGTGGCCACCATCGTCGAACAGCTTTACGAATCCGCCCTGCTCATGGACGGCTACCTGGCCGACCCGCACAAGATGGTCAACCGCCTGAACAAGCTGATGGAAGACTCCAGCGCCTGGTACAAGGAGCGGGAAGGGAAATAGGGATGCCTCCGGCGGGCAGGGGACTCGTCCCCTGCACCCCATTCAGGGTATCGATTTTTTTTGCCAGACATCCTTGAACTTCGCATATGGCCGAGCTACCGGCCACCACGTCCCGCTTGAAATTGAACTCCCCGGAAAGCATAGCTTTCCGGGGAGTTCAACTCTTCAACATTCTCCGCATCTTCGTAGGGTCGCGACAACGTCAATTTCTGAAATATGATATCTACTTGAAATGAATGATAACTGTTAATCAATTCAGAAAAATAGGGGATATTCATGACATCAAAGAATACGCTGCAAAGAACGTGCGCTATCTGTGGAAAATCTTTTTCGCGGCAAGACGTTGTGTCCGGAGAAATAATCCAAAATGCCATCTCAGCTGAAATATTAAAAAAATACCCGATGTGGTCGCCTGACAAATTTATTTGTCGGGCTGATCTAGCGGAGATTCGAGGACAGTACGTTCATTCCTTGCTGGAATCCGAAAAAGGCGAGTTGTCCTCACTTGAACAAAATGTCGAACGCAGCCTTCGTGAACATGAAATTCTTTCATTGAACATTGACGACACGCTCGAGCAAAAGTGGTCCTTTGGCGAACGCTTGGCAGACAGGATTGCCACATTCGGAGGCAGTTGGGCATTTCTCATTTGCTTTGGAGTATTCCTCTTCATCTGGATAGGGATGAACTCAATCGCACTGTTCTGGCATCCGCTCGATCCCTACCCCTTTATCTTTCTTAACCTCATGCTTTCCTGTCTTGCCGCCATCCAAGCACCAATAATCATGATGAGTCAAAATCGCCAGGAAGCAAAAGACCGGATTCGATCGCAACATGACTATCAGGTGAATCTCAAAGCTGAACTTGAAATTCGGAACCTGCATGAAAAAATCGATCATCTGCTCTCGCATCAATGGGAACGCCTCGTGCAGATTCAAGAGCTTCAGCTCGAATTGCTGTCAGAACTGGGTGCCAAAAAAAAGTAACCCGCGCGCCAGCGTAGGCTGGCAGGTGCGAGACGACGTGCCCGCCAAACTGCGCTTGAAAGCTCACCGGTCGTGATTCCGCACGGCCTTTTCATTTCTCTCTACTCCTCTCCCCCACTCTGCACCTGCCACAGCCCCGCATACACACCGCCCGCCGCGACCAGCGCGTTATGCCCGCCGCGCTCCACGATGACCCCGTCCACAACCACCACGATCTCATCGCAGTGCCGCACCGTGGACAGGCGATGGGCGATGGCCAGGGTGATGCGGTCGCCGCGCAGGTCCTTCAGATTGTTCTGGATGATCTCTTCGGTGCGCGTGTCCACGCTGGAGGTGGCCTCGTCCAGGATCAAAAATTCCGGGTCGCGCAGGATGGCCCGCGCCAGGGAGATGCGCTGACGCTGGCCGCCGGACAGTTTCGTGCCCCGGGCTCCGACCAGGGTTTCGTAACCTAAAGGCAAGGCGTCGATGAATTCCTCGGCTCCGGCCATGCGCGCGGCCTGGCCGATATCCCTGGCCGTGGCCAGGGGCGTGCCCAGGCGGATGTTCTCGGCCACGGTGCCGTGGAACAGGTAGGCCTCCTGCGAGACATAGCCGATGCGCCCACGCCAGGAATCGAGGGCGATGGAGGACAGAGGGCGGCCATTGACCACAATTTCGCCGTCCAGGGGATCGTAATAACGCAGCATGAGCTTGGCCAGGGAGCTCTTGCCCGCGCCCGTGGGGCCGACCACACCCAGCACCCGACCCCGCCTGAGATCAAGGTTGATGCCGCACAACACCCGCCCACGCTCCGGATAGGCGAAACTGACCTCGCGCACCTCGACATGTTCAAGTTTCCCTTCCAGCGGCGTGGATTTGGCCTGATCGCGCATCGTGGGGATGGTGTCGAAAACCTCGTTGATGCGCAGGGCCGAAGCCTCGGATTGCTGGATCTGGTTGATGAGCATGCCGAAAACAAAAAGGGGCAGAATGAGGCGCATGGCCATGAGCACGAAGGTGGTGAAATCGCCCACGCTCGGACCGATCCCGGCAAAGGTCATCCATCCGCCCACTCCTATCAGCAGGCCGTAGCCCAGGCCGGCCACGCCGTAGAGCAAGGGAATGAAACGCGCCCGTTCACGGGCCGCGAGGATGGCGGCGTCGCGGTATTCCTCGGAGCGCAGACGGATGCGGCCGGTCTGATGATCCTGGGCCGAATAGGCCTGGATCACGTTCATGCCCTGCAGGTTGTTTTCGAGGATGGCGTTG
>CAXNFJ010000306.1:0-3725 GCA_964201165.1 Desulfomicrobium sp. | reverse complement strand
TTATTTACGCGCCTGGAGCAAGACCCGGCTGGCCCTCTTCGCCTATCAGATGACGGACGAGACCTTCGCCCTGCACGCCAGCCGCTTCGCCAAGGGCGAGACCGGCGCGGCCGAGACCTTCGGCATCAACGTCATCGCCCAGAGCGCCTGGGTCGGCGGAACCGTTCTGGGTCTGGCCGCGAGCACGCTCATCACCGACATCCGGCCCATCGGCCTCGATTACGCCCTGCCGGCCATGTTCATCGCCCTGCTGCTGGGGCAGCTCAAATCCAAGCAGCACCTCATCGTGGCGGTTGTCGCCGGCCTCCTGTCCACCGCCCTCATGCTCGCGGGCCTTGACCAGAGTCACGTCCTGGCCGCGACCATCGCAGCCGCAACCATTGGCCTCGGAGTACACGCATGGACCAGCAAACAATCTTCCTGACCCTGCTCGGCATGATGGCCGTGACCTATCTCCCGCGCGCCCTGCCCGTGCTGGCCCTGGCCCGCCGCGCCCTGCCCGAGGCGGTCATCCGCTGGCTCGGCTTCATCCCCGTGGCCGTGCTCTCGGCCATGCTGCTGCCGTCCCTGGTCGTGACGCAAAAAGGGCTTGATTTTTCGGCCCAGAACATATTCCTGTGGGCGGCCATCCCCACCTTTCTGGTCTGCTGGAAAACCAAAAGCTTCGTGGGAGCCATTGTCACCGGTATGGGCTGTGTGGCTCTTGGCAGATTATTTTTCGCATAACACCGGCCTCAAGGAGCACGCATGAACTTCAGATTCACCCATCGCATCCAGAATACGCCGAAATCCTTCATTCGCGAGATACTCAAAGTCACCCAGGACCCGAGCATCCTCTCCTTTGCCGGCGGCCTGCCCAATCCGCACCTCTTCCCCATCGAGGCCCTGCAGGATGCCGCCCGCGAAACCCTGGCCACATGCGGCGCGCGCGCCCTGCAGTATTCCACCACCGAAGGACATGCCGAGCTGCGCGCCTGGATCGCGGCCCGCTATGAGCGCCGAGGCGTCACCGTGCACCCGGATCAGGTGCTGATCACCACGGGCTCCCAGCAGTGCCTGGACCTCCTGGCCAAGCTCTTCATCGAAAAGGACGACGAAGTGATCCTGGAGCGGCCCAGCTACCTCGGCACCATCCAAGCCTTCACCATGTTCGAGCCCAAATTCGTGACCGTGGAACTGGAGGAGGACGGCCCCAATCTGGCTCAGGCAGAGGCGCTGCTGGCCACGGGGCGCCCCAAGCTCTTCTATGCCGTGCCCAATTTCCAGAACCCTTCGGGCTTGACCTATTCCAGGGCCAAGCGCGAGGAGCTGGGCAGGCTGCTGCAAAAATATCCCGGGACCATCTTCATCGAGGACGACCCCTACGGCGAGCTGCGTTTCTCCGGCCAGCACCACCAGCCCGTCTATGCCCATACCGGCGGACGCAGCATCATGCTCGGCAGCTTCTCCAAGATCACGGTGCCCGGCTTTCGCCTGGGCTGGATGGTCGCGCCCCCGGAGATCATCCGCCTGGCGGTCAAGGCCAAGCAGGCTGCGGACCTGCATTCCTCGACCTTCAACCAGTTCGTCATCAGCGAGTATCTCAAAAATCATTCCATCGACGACCATATCGCCAAGATCACGGACTGTTACGGTTCCCAGGCGGCGGCCATGGTCACGACCCTGGAGCGGGAGGCCCCCGAGGGCGTGACCTTCACCCGCCCCGAAGGCGGCATGTTCTCCTGGGTGACCATGCCCGAAGGCAAGGGCTCGTGCATGGACCTCTTCAACCTGGCCATCGCACAGAAGGTGGCCTTTGTGCCGGGCATGCCCTTCTACACCGACGGCGGGGGCCAGAACACCCTGCGCCTCAACTTCTCCAACGCCTCGGAACAGACCATCGACACCGGCATCACCCGGCTGTGCCGGTGCATGCGGGATTTTCTGAAATAACCCCCTTCTGGTCATGGCGGGATGAGCCCGCGACAGCGCCCCGCCATGCCCCGCTCCAACCCAGGTCTCCCCGTCTTAATCCCGACTTCCCCACTCCAAAAACATTTCCCGCGCTCCCGAGGTTGAGTTTCGGACGGTCCGAGGTGTACACGTCATGATGAACAGCATCATCTCACCCCTGCGGAGCCCGTCATGCCCCTGTTTCTGCGCACTCTCCTGCTTCTCGCCGCCCTCCTGCCCGCCGCCTGCGGACAGGATGCCCCGCCCAAGGTCGAACCGCGCGCCATCAAGGCCGGGACCCTGCGCCTGTCCCTGACCGAGGCGCGGGAATGCACAAGCCTGCCCGGCGAAGTCCAGTCGCGCAACAGCGTGACCCTGGCCAGCAAGGTGAGCGGCACCGTGACCGAGATCCTGGCCCAGGAAGGGGATAGCCTCGCGGCGGGCCAGGCCATCCTGCGCATCGACGACGCCGAGCTGCGCCAGCGCGAACAGGGCGTGCGCTCCACCGCCGGACAGGCCAGCATGGAGGGCAAGGCCCTGGCCGCACGCCGCGCCCAGGCCAAGGCCACCCTCGACCGGATGCAGAAACTCCTTGATCAGAACGCCATCAGCCGTGACGACGTGGACCGCGCCAGGGCCGAGTACGAGGCCCTGACCAGCCAGGAAAAGGCGCTGGCCGCCCAATCCTCGGCGGCAGGCTTCCAGGGCGCCGAAATTCGCGCCCTCATGCGGTACAGCACCGTGACCTCGCCCCTGAAGGGCGTGCTCAGCAGGCGGCATGTCGATCTGGGCGCCTTCGTGCAGGCCGGGACACCCCTGGCCGAGGTCGATGATCTGACCAGCGGGTTCGACCTCGTGGCCCGCGCCGACGAATCCCTGCTCGGGCGCATCAGCCAGGGCATGACTGTGGTCGCGCTCATCCCTTCCCTGTCCGCAGCCCCGTTTTTGACCACCCTCTCGGCCGTGATCGGACAGGTGGACCCTACAAGCCGCTCCTTCCGGGTCAAGGCCGCCCTGGACTCCGCGCCCAGCCCCGGCATGTTCGGCAAGCTCTGCGTGCCCGTGGGCACGGCCAAAAAACTCCTCGTGCCCCGCTCCGCCTTGCGGCCGCGCGGCGAGTTGACCACGGCGCTGATCGTCGACGGCGAGTCCATCCTGCGCCTGCGCATCGTCAAAACCGGCGGGATCTTCCAGAAGGCCATCCTGGACGGCCAGACCTTCATCCTCCAGACAGGGACGGATCAGGCGGGCGCGGCGCCCGAGGGAACCGAAATCCTGGTGGAGGCGCTGTCCGGCCTCTCCTTGGGCGACGAGGTGGTCCTGGACGCGCCCGACGTGGCCCGCGAAGGCGACCGCCTGGTGCGGGAATAGCCATGTCCGAACACCCCGGCCACAACCACGACCTTTTGACCCGCATCACGGCGAGCTTCGTGGACTCCAAGCTCGTGCCGCTCATCATCGTGTTTGCCATTTTTCTCGGCGTATTCGCCGTGCTGCGCACCCCGAGCGAGGAAGAGCCGCAGATCATCGTGCCCATGATCGACATCATGGTGCAAATGCCCGGCGCCATGCCCGAAGAGATCGAGAAACGGGTTGTCGGCCCCATGGAAAAGCTGCTCTGGGAGATTCCCGGCGTGGAATACGTTTATTCCACGGCCATGGACGGCCAAGCCCTGACGATTGTGCGCTTTGTGGTCGGCGAGGATGTGGAGCGCAGCCTGATCAAGGCCTACAGCAAGCTCTACCAGCATCTGGACTGGATTCCGCCCGGATGCTCCCAGCCCATCTTGAAA
>CAXNFJ010000305.1:0-3726 GCA_964201165.1 Desulfomicrobium sp. | reverse complement strand
TCCGCCAATGGGTGCGGCCAGGACGGGCATGGACAGCTTCTGGCCCAGCAACGCGCCGCTGGTGTCGGGTTCGGTGATGTCATGGACCAGACGCATATTGAAGCTGAGTTTGGCCAGGGCCTGCACGTTGGCCATAAACGCTGAGCCGGTACCAAGACCGCCCATTCCGGGAACTTCCCCGGCGCAGGCCTTGCCATTACAGACCGGACAGACCCGGCAGAAACCAGTCATCAGGTCGCGGGCGTTTTTGCGTACTTCCTTCATGTGTTCATTCTCCAGTATTTGAGGTGAAAACAATCTCCCGTGTATGTTCGAGATGCTTTATCATGGCTTCCAGCGCACGTTCCGGATCTCGCGCGCACAATGCTTCCAGAATTTTTTGGTGTCCTGCCAAGGACTTTTTGGTTCGCACAGGTGTTTGCAATACCTCGTCCCTGCTTTCAAGCAACAGGTCGTGCATCTGTTCCATGAGCAGGATTATGGATTGATTGCCGGTGGCAGCGGCGATGGCGTCGTGAAATGCTTGATCCAGTTCGAAGACTGGACGACCATTCTTGAGCGCTTTGTCGTACTCAGTCACGAGCTTCCGGAGTTGTTCGAGTTCGGGATTGGTGATGCGCTGGGCGGCCAAGTGAACGATTTGCGGTTCAAGCAAAAGGCGGAGTTCGAAAATATCATCCAGTCGGTGTCGCTCCTGCGCAAAAACTTCCCCCAAGGCCAAGGTCAGATTTGCCTGGCTGGTGTCGGCAATGAACGTTCCTGCGCCCGGCCTGCTCAGCAACATGCCCTGTTGTTCCAGGCTTTTGATTGCCTCGCGTACGGAATTGCGCGATACTCCAAACATTACCGCGAGTTGACGTTCTGGGGGAAGGCGGTCGCCTACCTTGAGATTGTCATGTTGCACCAATGTTTGCAAACGTGTGGTGATTTCTTCGTAGATTCTTTTGTGTCGATGCGATGTGCTCACGGTTGTTCTCCGATGGAATTGGTCCTACCAATATTTGGGTTTGGGGCAAAGGGCAAGTCCTGCCTCGAGCGGAGTATTGAGAGGAAAAATGCGTTTGACCCTGCGTTCACACTTTTGGCGGCGTTGATGTGAATCACATGGAGGAAAAAAATGGATGCTGACCGGATTAGAGAAGTATTTGAGGCCTATTTTGAAAAATACAAGAAAACGGAAGGCGACCGGAGCAGCTGGTCGGCGCATTGGACCGTGTACACGCAGGGCCACAGTTTTGAAATCAATCTGACCAAGTGTCCCAGAGGGACTCGCTTCAAGATTTTTTGCGACAAAAAGAAGATTGAGGAGATCGAAGGGTGGGATGCGTTTCTGGGCAGCTTGGAGCGGCTTGAAAATGCTCATGCTCCGGCCTTTGAGCGTGTGGATTTTTTTACTCAAATGGCAGAAATGCTTTAGATTCTTCCGGTGCAATACAATTTGCAACCGGCTCGGGGCGCAAACATGGTGGCCCGCTTTGAGTCTTTGGGTATGTGGTCCGATCCCTCTCAAAGCTCAGTCTATCTGCAACACTCCGGGGTTGCGGAATCTTTCCGCAACGTGTGAACGTACAGGCATGGTGGGGCGCTTATGAGCCCAGCAGCGCGATGATGACGGCGCCCGCCGTCATCCATGCCGTGCCATGCAGACGATGGCGTAGCAGCGGTTGGCCAAAAAAGAAGTGTTCAAAACCCAGGGCAAAAAGGCCGTTCAGGCGTTTTATGGAGAGCATGTAGGCCACAGTGGTCATGGAAACCGCTGCGAAATGGCAAAGGATGTGCAGATACAGGCAGAGTCCTAGACCCAGGCCGTGTTTGATTCGGGGGCGCAGTTGCCGAGGGCGGATTTGGCCGATGAGAAGAAGAAAGAGGAGCAGGGCTGCATTGTGGGTCAGGCTGAACACGCACCCGGCATACAGGGGGCTTGAGAGCAGAATGAGTTGCTTGCCCATGACCGAGGCCACGCTCCAGACCAGCGCCGCGGCCAGCATGAGCATGGACCCGCGTTCTCGAAGGATGGCTCGGAACGGAGCCCAGATCCCTCCCTCTTTGTCGGCATAGAGAAGATAGCCGCCTATGACCGTGATCAGCACCCCGAAGCAGCCCCAGGCTGAGGGTCGCTCGCCCAGATGGAGGAAGCCGGTCAGAAGGACAAAAGCCGGAGTAAAGGCCATGAACGGAACGGTCAGGGAAAGAGGGGCGCTTTTGAAGGACCAGCTTTGGAGATAGAAGCCCAGTGCGTTGATGGGCACAAGCATGGCCAGAACAGGCCAGAATCCCGGTTGGAGTTGCGGAGTGTCGAGCAGGGGAAGGGTCAGCGCAAAAAGGGGCAGGCTGAAGATGAGCGGCGCGGCCACGGCGGAGGACGGTGATGCGTGTTCAAAACCGTGTCTGGTCAGGGCGGCTTCGGACGCGGAAAAAAGGGCTGTCCCCAGGGAAAGGAGAATCCAGAGCATGCCGTGATCCTTGGATAATGGAAAGACGCCGCAGAAATACGCAGCCGGAAGGGCAATGGCAACTGTTTTGGGGTGTGGCGCATACCCGTAGACAAGGTATCACGAGAAGGTCGGGTTTAAGTGTTTTCGATGACCGGTCGGTTCATGGCGCGTGTCTGGGCCGTCTGTCTGGCGAATCGAATATTTCAAGAATGCAGTGCGGTCGACCGGATTTGAACGCATCCGGAGTGCGGCGGTGCACTACCGAAGCTCTCAGGGCACCAGGGTGGACTGCTCCTGAATTTCTTGAGGTAAGGAAATGCCGAATCGAGCAAGTTCAAGGATACTGAAGCGATACGAGCCTTCCGCCGCTGTGTGCGGGGGGATGGAGGCGGGTGGAGCGCCGGCAAGAATCTGGCTGGCCAATTCTCCTCCAGCCAAGCCTTGGTCTCGCCCACTCAGAACATATCCCCCGATGGCTTTGCCTTTGCCCACGGCAAAGTCCCAGAATGCAAAAATGGGCACCGGGGTATGAGCGTTGGCCCAACTCAGGACATATTCGTCAGGCACATGCTCGCCCGATCTATTGCGCAAGGTGTGGTAGAGACCGATGTAAACGGTATCAAAACCATCGGAGCCGGCATTGAGTAAGGCGTTCTGCCATTCATCCAGCAGATCGAACTGTTTGAGTTCCACCCGTACCTTGCCCAGGTTGAGATGGGATTGTCCTTCGAAAGCTTCCTGCACGACGGCGTCGGAAGTCGAATCGGAATCAAAAAGGACGAGAACCTTGGTGTGATCCGGATTAACCAGCTTGCAGATGGAATGCAGTGAACGCTTGATCAGCGGGCGTTCAAGGATTCCGGTCATGTTTTTGGCTGGAAACAGGCCATACTCTCGGGGATTGCGGTTCAAGCCCAGATACACAACGGCGGTCGGGCCGTTTTTGAGGCGGGGTCCGAGATACTTGGCCGCATTGTCGTCACAAAGGATGATCAGGTCGGCAGGGTATGCGCTCACATGTTCCCAGGCTCTTTGCGCCTGCGCCGGATGCTCCGCTTTGGGCAGACGCTTGGTGTCCAGGTAGAAATGGTCGACGGTCGCATCAGGCGGCAGAGACTCCAAAAGGCCGCTGGTCAGGCTTTGCTCCCAGGCGTATTCCTTGTGATAGCTGTGAATGATGCTTATTCTTTTGTTTGCCAACGCGCTGGAAGTAAACATGCACAAGGTGATCAAGGCCAGTGCTATTTTTTGCATATTCGCCTCCCATGGAACGTGTCGAGATTTTTTATTA
>CAXNFJ010000304.1:0-3732 GCA_964201165.1 Desulfomicrobium sp. | reverse complement strand
TTTTCTGCAATATTCTTAAATCATTGCGAATTTAATACTGAATGATCTGCCGCGGTGAATGCGCGGCATTCAGGATGAGTCCGGACTCAGGTAACATGCTGAAATTGCACAAAAGGTGCATCTGAAAATCGGCAGCGCTTGTAAGGTTTGTCGACTCTGGAATCGGGAATCTTTACACGGATTCGTAGTGGATCATCGGGCATTCATGCAGGAAGGTTCACATTTTGGGATGCTCTAAGAATTTGGAGGAGGCGAAGTCCGGTTGGTTGCAGTAATTGGGCGGGCAGGGGGGCGTTGGTGCACAGTCCGAGAATGGGGTTGGGCTGATTTGCAGGGGGCCAGGAATTTTTCCGTGGTCAAAAAAACATCCGGGAAGAGCGCTTCGACTGCGGATAAAGTGATTTCCTGCCACGGCATTCTTTTTTTCGGGAAATCTTGTCCGCAATGACCATAGGCGATCTACGGACGTAATACCAAACTGGTTGAGACGCCAGTTTACCGCTGTATCCGCAGCGGAAGGCCGGTCTCTTCCGGCAAGGCTGTTTCCAGGTGCGCGGTGTGCAACCGAACTTTTGAGCGTCTGTCCGGTGCTGCCTGAAAGTTCGTTTCGCTCAGGCCAAATTTTTCTTGGCCCGCAGAAAAGCGAGTTGCAGCACGGCCGGGATGACGATCCAATGCGCTGCTCCGGTCACGCTCAGCGATGAAACTCCCGCGAACTCCGCAGCCAAGGGTTTTTCAAAGATTTCGAGGACGGAGTGATATTTTTTTGAGGCCACCTGGGTGTAGCTGATTCCGCTGGCGTGCATGGCCGCCCCGTTCGCCACGATCATGTTCAGCAGGCATCCGGCCTGATCATTGAGGCGCATGGTCTCGACCAGGGCCTGCTTGATGCCGTCGTTCGACATCTGCGTGGGAGTGATGCCGAAGGCGTCGCATATGATCTGTTGATTGGTGGAAGGCACGTGTTGCAGAGCGCGGGTGAAGAGGGTCAGACATAAGCTGCGTTCGATGACTTCGACGGATGCGTCCGGGATATACTTCACCTCGAACCTGCTGCAGACATTGTCCAGAATCTTGATGTAATGCTTGCCGCGGCCGGCGCGGGCCAGGGCCGCAAGGGGATTGGAACCGTAGCGCTGGATCTCGCCGGCAATGGCCTCCCAATAGGAGGCATGGTGCGGGGCATGCTGTTTGTACAGAGGATGATTCGGGAGTTGGACAATGCTGCGCGGCTGTCCTTCTTTGTTGCGCAGCAGAACGTTGACGAGGATGTCCAGTTCCTGGCTTGTGCACTCTTTCAGAAAATCCAGATCCGGATCCTGACGGTACTTCATGCGATCGTCCTTTATAAGCGGTAGATGGTTCAACGGCGTAGGCCTGTGCCATGACGACAGCCGGTGCGGCCGGATCAGCCCTGGCGCGAAAATCGCCAGAGAACCAGATTAAGCGCTCAACCCCCTAACAAGGAAGAGCCTTTTGGTCAACGCGAGCCTGGATTTTCGAAGCGCGAACGTTCATTCCTCCCGCAGTTCGACCTCGCTCATGAAACTCTTGCCGTAGCGAGCCCAGATATCCAGGGCGATGCTCAAGGGTTTGATCATGGGCACGGTGTAGGTGTGGAAGCGTTTGGCATACAGGGATTCCCGAAACCGGCCCACATGGGTGCACAGTCCGCGCGGGGAGACGATGAAGGGTTTGCCGATGGTCCGCCTGAATTCCACCAGCCGTTCGGCCAGATATTCGGACAGGTAGGGGACCTGCAGATAGATCGCGGCCATGATGACGTCGGTGCCCGGATCATCCGCAATGATCTCCAGGGCTCGGATAAGTCTTTTGTCGTCGCAATTGCCAAGGAGATCCAAGGGGTTGTTGCCCACGTTGACGAGCATTTGCTCCAGGTCGTCCGGGCTTGCGGCCTTGATGTTCTCGCGCAGCAGATCCTGCAGGCGTTGCCGGGTTTCCGGGGCAAATTCGGCCAGTTCCATGCCTTCGGCCGTGATCTGGTCCGCCAGGAGCACGGCCGCGCCACCGCCGACGCTAACCACGGCCGTGCGTTTGCCCTTGGCCGGAGGCTGGGTGGTCAGGATGGACAGCACATTGACCATGATCTTTGGGTCTTCGGTCAGATCCTCGATGAGATAGAAACCGGCCTGGGAGCAGCAGGCCCGGAAGGCTTCGTGGCTGCCCGCCAGGGATGCTGTGTGGGACATTGTCGCCTCCTTGCCGCCGCCGGAGCCGCCCTTGATGATCAGCACGGGTTTTTGGGCCGAAACCTGCTTGCCCAGTTCCATGAGTTTGAGGCCCTCGGACAAGCCTTCCAGGTAGATGGCGATGACGTCGATGCGTGGGTCTTGCCCCATGTGCGCCAGGATCTCCGCCACGCCCACGCTACTGGAGTTGCCGCAGGAAACCCACTTGCCCATGCCGACGCGGTCGGCTTCGAGCATCTCCATCAATTCAAGGCCGATGCCGCCGCTTTGGGAGATGATGCCGATTCCGCCTTGCTCGCGGATGATACCCGTGCGGTGGGGCGGGATGAACATGGTGTTCACCCCGGAGAAATTGTCGATGATGCCCAGGCAATTAGGTCCGATGTAGCTGACCCCGTATTGCAGACTCAAATCCCGCAGGCGGTTTTCCAGTTCCCGCCGGCCCGACTCGGCAAATCCATCGCTGATGATGATGGCTCCTTTGCCTCCGGCCTGGCAGAATTTTTCGAATTCGCGGACCACAGTTTCGGAATTGATAACGAAAACGGCCAGTTCCGGCACTTCGGGCAGACTTTCCAGACTCGGGTAACAGCGTTTGCCCTGCAAGGTTTTTGTGCGCGGGTTGATGGGATAGACCCGGTCCAGGCGCCGCAGGTTCTTGAGCACGATGCCGCCCACCGTGCCTGTGTTGGAGGCGCCGTATAGGACCACGGACGCGGGATTGAAGATCGTGTGTAGGCTGGACATGGTGTTTGGCGAGACATCGGTCCGACGTGGGTAGTGGACTGGTTCTCCGGCGATGAGACGGGCATCGACGATGGCGAAGCCGTGCTCGTAGACGATGGCAGGGTTGAGATCGAGTTCATGAATTTCAGGGTGTTCAGCCATGAAGCGGGATACGTTCACGGTCAGCCGGATGACGGCCTCCTTGTCCAGGGCCGGACCGCGATACCCATCCAGGATCTGTCCGGCCCGGGTTCTGCCGAGCATGGCCCGCACGTCACCCTCACCCAGGATGCCGATCCCCGGAGCCACATCGGCCATCAGTTCCACAAAGCGTCCTCCCGAGCCGACCATGGTCATGGGACCAAAACTCGGGTCCTGGGTGGCACCGATCAGCACTTCGAGGCCCGGTTTGACCATGGGCTGGATCAGGATACCGTCGATTTCCTCCACCCCGGCCGCCCGCACATTGTCCATGAGCCGGGCGTAGCCTCCTTCCACTGCCGCCCGGTCCGTAAGCCCCAAGAGTACGCAACCCAGGTCGGACTTGTGGATGATCTGGCTTGAGACCGTCTTCATGGCCACAGGAAATCCGAGTTCCTCCGCCGCGTCGACGGCTTGGCTCATGGTGCGGATCATGCGGCCCAGAACTGGGATGTCGTAGGCGTCAAGAAGGGTGCGGCTTTGTTCGAATCCAAGCTGTGTCGGTTCCATGGGGGTCTCCTGCGAGGTGGCGTTTCGAATTTTCATCATGAGGGGCGCGACGTTTTTTTGCAAGAAGGGCCTGAGCGGGACAAGG
>CAXNFJ010000303.1:0-3739 GCA_964201165.1 Desulfomicrobium sp. | reverse complement strand
TGGGCGATCAGTCCTTTTCGCCGGATTTTGTCGGCAAGGTCCGCTATATCGTGGATTCGTTCGAGCCAAACACCCTGCATCTGCCTTTGTCCACGATCTTGGAGATCGCCGATTCCAGAATTGTGCCCGTGGATTCGCGCACATCCTTGGATAGTTCAAAGATAAGCGACCTGTTTCAGGTTCGTTTTCAATCCAGTCAGGGCGGACGGCGGCGCGGAAGCTTGAAAGTTTTTTTGCCTTCCAGTCTGGTTTCAGGGGCCGAGAGCCCTTGTTTTTATTGCGGCCTGCGCTCGCATTCGCCTCGAAAATGTCCAACGCGGATTCTTCAGCCCGGGAATGTGCATGTTACCGAGATGTCGCGTTTTGCCCGCATTGACCTGGACGCCTTGCCCGCCATCCTTTCGGAGCTGGAAAAAAGTCTCGCTCCCGATGTCCTGCGTGGCTTGACCATGCTCTTGGGGGAGAAGAGCGATCAGTCATTGGTGGTCAGCGCCGTGCTTGAGGTCAACACGATCTGCCAGCTGCGGACAATGGCGAGGGTCTGGCGGGCCAAAGGAAAGGAGTGGCCGCGAGGCATCGAGGATCAGCGCCCGCAAAGTGAAGAGCATCTGTGGGAAGCCCTGGACGCTTTGCGGACCGGAAACCCGGAACGGGCCATGGATAAGCTGGATCATTTTGTGCTCAAGTCGCCCAAGAATTATCAGCCCAGGGTGCTCTTGGGATTCATGGCCATGGAACGGGAGGAATTGAAGCGGGCCGCGGGATTCTGGGAAGAAGCGGAGAGTCTGGCCTACACCGGCCTGCAGCGTTCCTACATCCTGCTCCTGCAGGGCCGGTTGCGTGAGGTCCTGGGTGATTTTCCGGAAGCCCTCCGCCTTTACGGACGGGCCTTCAACGAGTCGCCGGGATTCAGCCAGGCCCGCTACAGGCAAGCCGTTTGTCTGATCAAGTCCGGTTACCTCAACGAATCCCAGGCCCTGCTCCGTGAGCTCATCAAAAGCGATCCCGATTATTTCAGCGTGGTCTTGCTGGACCCGGAACTTGAAGGAGGACGCTCCCACCTGCTGACAGATCTGTGGGAAATTTGGGATGAGGCGCGGATTCGGGCCGGCGAGGTCATCGGCACGGTGGAGCACCTGCCGGATCTGCTCTCGAAATGGCTGCCCGCGGATCATCCCTCCTTCCGCGTCTTCCATGATCGCATCGAAGAGCTGAACACCTATGCCGGGATCAACAATTATGCGTCCATGGCCAAGCTTCTGCGTGGCACCATCGCCATTCGGGCGGACATCCAGGCCCGGGTGAAAAAGGACATTCAGGATCTTTCGACGAGGCGCTCCGTGATTCGTGAACGGCTCAAAGCGATCCAGCGTGAAGCCTCCTGGTTTCCTTTTCCGTCCATGCTCGGATCATTCAGCAAGCTCTTCAACTCCTGCGGTGAAGGCCTGAGTCTCGTCGGACATCTGGATCTGTATGTTCCGGAAAAGTTCCGGCAGGGGCACGAGGCCATGCGCGAATCCGAACAGAGCCTGGCCTCGCTCGAAAAGAAGCTTCTCCTCCTGCAAGGGGCGCGCAACGGCATCCTTTTTTTGCTTCTGTCCGGAAAATATCTACTCATCTTCGAGATCGCGGCTCTGCTCCTGGCCGGAGGGGTTTCGGTCGCGCTGTACTATCTGGTTCCGGACCAGATCATCATGGGCCGTGACCTGCGCCAGGACCGTTGGCTGATCTTGAACATCAGCCTCATCTTTTTTTCTTTTCTCGCCTTTGTCGGTACGGCCATAAGGGCCGCGTCCCGCTTTGAATCCTACAAGAACGAAATTCTGGACAAGGGGGAGGAGTGAAGCAGGCCCGTCCCCGGCATCGGGCCGCAACTCCGGCTCCATCGGCAGCCGTGATCAACTGGCCTTTTGGCACGTCTTTTGTTTGATGCGCGACATGCATACCTTGGTGATCAATCTGACCCGCTTCGGCGACCTGCTCCAGACCCAGCCAGTTTTCAGCGGACTGCGGGCCAGGGGCGAGAGTGTGGAGCTGGTCTGTCTGGATGCCTTTAAAGGTGTTACAGCTTTGCTGCGCGATCTGGACCTGGTCCGCGCCCTGCCCGGGGCCAGGCTGCTGGCTCGGCTTGACAGGAGCTGGCCCCTGGCCGTGGAGGAGCTGACATCCTGGCTGGAAGACAGCCAGGGCACGGTGCCGGATCGGGTGCTCAATCTGACGCCGACCCTGTCCGCCCGTTTGCTGGGCCGCGCCATGCATGCCGAGGACATCTTGGGCTTTGGGCTGGATAGCCATGGCTTCGGTCAGTATTTCACGCCATGGGCCGCCTTTCTGCAGGCCGCCTCGACCTATCGCGGCTGCAGTCCCTTCAACCTGGTGGACCTCTTTCAGCGCGTGGCCGAGCTTGCGCCGGGAGAGTTCACGCTGCAGCGTCCGGATGACGAGGCCCTGGCCAAGGCCGCCCATCTGCTGCGCGACAGCGCGGGACAGGGGTTGGTGGCCTTTCAGCTGGGAGCCAGCCAGGACTACCGGCGGTGGCCCGTGGCGGCCTTTGTCCGGGCCGGACGAGTGCTCTGGACTCAAAGTGGACGCTCGCCGGTCCTGCTGGGCACTGCGGCCGAAGGGCATCTGGCCCGGGAATTCGCGGAACTGGCCGACTACCCCTGCACCGATCTGAGCGGGCAAACCGATCTGCCGACCCTGGCGGCGGTTCTCTCCCGCATGGAGCTGCTGCTGACCAACGACACGGGCACCATGCATCTGGCGGCGGGTCTCGGCGTGCCGGTTGCGGCGGTGTTCCTGGCCACGGCTCAGCCTTTTGACACCGGGCCGTACCTTGAGGGCAGCATCAGTCTGGAACCGGATCTGCCCTGTCACCCGTGCTCTTTTGGTCAGGAGTGTCCCCATGGCATGGCCTGCCGGGACTCCATCGATGGCGGGTCGGTCGGGGCCTTGCTGGCCGGTTACCTGGGTTCGAAAACGTGGACCGCCCCGGTCGGTCTCCAGGGCAGAATTTGGCAGGCCCGGCGGGATGAATGGGGGTTCATGGATCTTTTTTCCGTGTCCGGCCATGAAGGCCAGGATCGCAGTCGATGGATCCGGATACAGCGCGACGTTTATCGTCAATTTCTTGACCAGCGCTGGGACGGGGGGGATTCTTTCTGGCCGTGGCCGGACACCAGCTTTCGGGACGGATTGGCACGGGATATTGAACGTTGCGCTCTGATGTTGACCCTGGTGGAGGAGCAGGGACGGCTTTTGGCGCTGCGCCCGAACTCGCCCATACGCGCCAAATTTTTTGCCAACTGCCAGAATTTAGAAGATATTTTCACCAAAAGCCCCTCCCTGGGGGTCCTTGGCCCCATGTGGCGTTACCAGTCCCGGGAGCAGTCGGTGAGCATGGAAGAGTTTTTGAACCTCTGCACCCGCTATCGTGAACTGCTGACCGTTTTTCAGCGTCGACTCGCGCTGGCATGAATGTTGATAAAACAATGCAAGCGGTAAAATTATCCCCAGTCAATGCGGAGGAAAGCAAATGATCATTATAGACGGACAGCGGAGTTCACTTGAGGTTCAGCATTTCGAAAACCTTGAGCAGATTATCGAAAAAGTTATGGAAGACGTATACATGCAGAGTCGTATCGTGACGGATGTGTTGGTCAACGACGCTACTTTTTCGGAAATCTATCCTCATCAGGCCGAGGACATCGAATCCTCGCACATCAAACGGGTGGAGATC
>CAXNFJ010000302.1:0-3741 GCA_964201165.1 Desulfomicrobium sp. | reverse complement strand
GCCGCGACTACTGCCTCGGACCCACGCACGAGGAAGTCATCACCGATCTGATCCGTGGCGAGGTCCGGTCCTACCGCCAGCTGCCCATCAATCTGTACCAGATCCAGACCAAGTTCCGGGACGAGATCCGGCCCCGCTTCGGCCTCATGCGCGGCCGCGAGTTCATCATGAAGGACGCCTATTCCTTCGACAAGGACGACGAGGGCGTGAACGCGAGCTATCAGGCCATGTATGACGCCTACACCCGCGTCTTCACCCGTCTGGGTCTGGAATTTCGGGCGGTCAGCGCGGACTCCGGCGCCATCGGCGGCAGTTTTTCCCATGAGTTCATGGTCCTGGCCGACACCGGCGAGGACACCCTGGCCGTATGCACTTCCTGCTCCTACGCCGCCAACCTGGAAAAGGCGGAAACCAAGGCCCAGCCCATGTGCACGCAGACCTGCGCCGCGTACGAGCTGGTGGCCACTCCGGGCAAGCACACGGTGGAAGACGTGGCCGGTTTCCTGGCCGTGGCCACGGAAAAAATCATGAAGACCCTGCTTTTTGCCGTGGACGACAAATCCGTGGCCGTGCTGCTGCGCGGCGATCGTGAAGTCAACGACGTGAAGCTGAAAAACCTCCTCGGCGCGACGAGCGTCGAGCTGGCCACCCCGGAGCAGGTCGTGGCCTGGACCGGCGCGCCCGTGGGCTTTGCCGGACCGGTCGCCCTCAAGGTCGACGCCATCTACGCGGATCACGAGATCGCGGCAGGCACGGACTTTGTTTGCGGAGCCAACGCCGCCGACGCGCACCTCATCCACGTTGACCCGCGCCGCGACATCACCCTGTCCACGGAAGCCGCCCCCACGGGCTACGCGGACCTGCGCTCCATCACCCTGGACGATCCCTGCCCGGCCTGCGGCGGCCCCCTGACCATGCCCAAGGGCATCGAGGTCGGCCACGTCTTCAAGCTCGGCACCAAGTATTCCAAGTCCATGAACGCGACCTTCCTGGACGAGAACGGCAAGGAACAGCTCATCATCATGGGCTGCTACGGCATCGGCGTCAGCCGCGTGGTCGCGGCCTGCATCGAGCAGAACAACGACGGGGGCGGCATGATCTTCCCGCCGTCCATAGCACCCTTCGAAATCACCATCCTGGCCATGTCCACCAAGGACGAAAAGGTCATGGCCAAAGGCCGTGAAATCCACGACTGGCTCGAATCCCAGGGCATCGACACCCTCTTCGACGACCGCGACGAACGCCCCGGCGTAAAGTTCAACGAAGCGGACCTGCTCGGCTCCCCCATGCAGATCGTCATCGGTGGCAAGGGGTTGGAGAAGGGCGTCATTGAAGTGAAGAACCGCAAGACCGGAGAGAAGCGCGAGCTGCCTCTGGCGGAGTATCAGACGGCGATTCTGGAATGGCGGACGGAAGTGATGAAGGAGTGGGGGCTGGCATAATTTTGAGGTTGCCGTGTCAGAAAAAACGGTGCTGTATCCCTGCCAAGGGGGAGTACCCGAAGGGGGAGGGGGTATTTCCCCTTGAAAAATTGATATATTGAATTTTTAATTACTCATGCACATATTCTCCGTCCGCACCCTGACCCAAGCCATCAAGGACGTCCTCGAGGGCGAATTCCCGTTTGTTTGGGTCCGGGGGCAGGTTTCCAACCTTTCTCGCCCTCCGTCCGGGCATGTGTATTTTTCCCTCAAGGACGACGACGCCACCTTGAGCGTGGTCTGGTTCAAGGGGGCGCAGCCCAAGTGTGCCACGGGTGACGATGCCGAGCGGGTCAATCCTGTTACCGGCGAGGTGGAGAGCGGGGAGCCATTTGCGCTTTGTGATGGGCAGGAAGTGCTCGTGGCCGGGCGCATGAATGTGTATCCGCCGCGCGGGGCCTATCAGCTAGTGGCGGAGTTGGTGCAGGGGCAGGGGCTGGGCGAACTGGCCGTGGCCTTTGAGGCCATGAAGGCCAAGCTCGCCGCCAAAGGGTATTTCGATCCGGACCGCAAGCTGGTCCTGCCGCGCAATCCGCGCCGGGTTGCCGTGGTCACCGCTCCCCAGGGCGCGGCCTTGCAGGATTTTCTGCGCATCGCGGATGACCGGGGCTATGGGGCCACCGTTCGGGTCTATCCGAGCCTGGTGCAGGGCGAGAGCGCGCCGGCCCAGATCGCCGCCGCCCTGGACCGGGCCGACCGGGACGGGTGGGCCGAGGTCATTGTGCTCATTCGCGGCGGCGGATCCCTCGAAGACCTGTGGGCCTTCAACACCGAGCCCGTGGCCGAGGCCGTGTTCCGGGCGCGGCTGCCGGTCGTGTGCGGGGTGGGGCATGAGGTGGACACGAGCATCGCCGATCTGGTGGCGGACCAGCGCGCGGCCACGCCGTCCCATGCGGCGCAGATTTTGTGGACCGAACGCGGCGTGCTGCGTCAGCAGGCCGACGAGATTTTCCTGGCCCTGACTCGTGGCATGGGCCGCTTGCTGGACGAGCGCAAACGCGAGCTGCACCTGGCCGTACAGGGCTTGAACTGGCATTCCCCGGCCCGGCGCATCGAGCGCAGCGGCTTTGAACTGGAACGTCTGCGCGACCGCCTGCGGCTCGCTGCGCGGGTCCAGGTGGAAAACCGCGCCGCTGTCCTGACCCGGCTTCATGATCGAATGCATCGAACCTTTGGCCCGACCCGAATTCTGTCCCTGCGCACGGAACTGGACAGGGCTGGCGCGGCCCTGGAACAGGCCGGGGCGGGTTTTGTGCGCGATCGCCAGGATCAGGTCCGCGAACTGGAAGGCCGCCTCGCCGCTCTGGACCCGGCCGCGCCCCTGGCTCGCGGCTACGCATTGGTGCGGGGTAAGGGCGGCTTTGTGCGGTCGCGGGAGGATGTGCGCGCCGGGGACGAGATCCATGTTCAGGTGTCGGATGGTGAGTTCATAGCCGAGGTGCTGCCATGATGTTGCGACGTGCCTTTTTTTTCATGCTGCTTACGCTTTCGCTCCTGTCCGTTGCCGCTGTGCCCGTGCAGGCGGCGCAGCTGCGGGTAGAGTGTCCGGAGGTCATCGGCATCGGGCTGCCTTTTCTCGTGAAGGTCGAGTCGGACGAGCCCCTGGACACGATCCGGGTCGAGTGGGCCGGGAAAGCGTTGCATGTGCCTGGAGACAAAAGTACGAGCGTGGAGTTTCTGCTCGGCACGGATGTCCTGAAATCCAAGCCCGGCACGGACACCCTGCGCATCATCAAGCTTGGGTTCAATCCGCTGGCCGTGGACCTGTCCATCCTGGTCGAGGATCGCAAATTTCCGGAACAGCGTCTGACCGTGGCCGAAGAGATGGCCACTCCGCCGGCCAGCGTGCAGGAGCGCATCGCCCGCGAGAACGCCGAGGTGCGTAAGGTGGTGAACACCGTCTCTGCGGTCAATCATCTGATCCTACCGCTCATCCGTCCCGTGCCGGGCGAAGTCAGCAGCGCTTACGGCCTCAAGCGATATTTCAACGATCAGGCGCGCAATCCGCACCGGGGCCTTGATTTGCGGGCCGCCCTGGGCGATCCGGTCCAGGCCGTGGCTCCCGGCCAGATCATGCTGGCCGCGGACCACTATTACGGCGGCCGCTCGGTTTTTCTCGATCATGGACTGGGCGTGTATTCCGTCTATATGCATTTGAGCGAGATCACGGTGCGTCAGGGCGATATGGTCGAGGCCGGACAGGCCATCGGACGTGCGGGCCAGAGCGGGCGGGTCACGGGACCGCATCTGCATCTGGGCC
>CAXNFJ010000301.1:0-3750 GCA_964201165.1 Desulfomicrobium sp. | reverse complement strand
TCCGCCCCTGGACACGAAGCGATCGGATTCCTTGAGCTCCAGGCAGGCTGTGCGGGAGATCTGCTGGCCGGGCTTGGCCACGAGGGTCTTGCCCCCGCCCTGGAGCAGATAGACCTGCCCGGCCATGATCAGCCGCGTGGCCTTCTCCTGTGTATCGACCAGTCCCTGCTCAACCAGGACCATGTCGGCCCGGTTCACATTTTTGGCCATGCCCGCTACCCTAGGGGTTCCGGTGCCTGCTGGTCGGCCCAGAAGATGAGTCCCAGACTATGGGCGTCGCGCAGCAAGGGGTGATAGGGCAGGACACGCACGGTGAAGCCGAATTTGCCCGTGGCCATGGGCATGGCCTTGCCGCGGTAGACGTACCAGCCATCGGCCGTGCGCTCGTCGGGGCTCATGAGGAACGTGGACCGGTTCGCGAACTCGCCCGTGTGGTCCAGCGGACCGGTGTAGATCTCCACGCGGATGTCCTGGATGCTTAAGCCCTCGACCTTCACCTCGGCGCTGACTCCCAGGCTCTCGCCGACAAACATCTCGTGCGCCGTGTTGCACTGCACGTTGCGAATGTCGAGCCCGCCCCAGTAGGTGAGCAGGTTCATGCGCCATTCGGCCAGCTCCATGGCCGGCCGGTATCCGTCGGCCGCGAGCTTTCCGTAGCTGATGTTGGACGGGAGGTAGGCCCGCTTGGAATATTCCTCCACCATGCGATGGCCGTTGAAGACCGGTCCCAGGGATTTGAGGGCCTGCTTCATTTTCTGCACCCAACGCCTTGGGAAGGATCCCTGAACCCGATCATAGAAAAGCGGGATGATGTCTTTTTCCAGAATGTTGTAGAGGGTCTGGCTTTCCACGAAATCCTGGTATTCCACATCGTCGTATTCCTCGGCGTTGCCGATGGCCCAGCCCACGCTGTTGTCCGGGACCCAGGCCTCGTCCCACCACCCGTCCAGGGTGCTCAGGTTGAGGACGCCGTTGGCCATGGCCTTCATGCCGCTGGTGCCGCAGGCCTCCAGCGGCCGGCGCGGGTTGTTGAGCCACACGTCGCAGCCCTGGACGATGTAGCGGGCCACCTGCATGTCATAATCCTCCAGAAAGACCATGGACGCACGGCTCTCCGGGGACTGACAGAGACTGATCAGCTCCTGGATGATCTTCTTGCCCTCGTTGTCCCGGGGATGCGCCTTGCCGGCGAAGATGAACTGCACGGGGCGGGCGGGGTCCGTGACCAGACGTTTGAGGCGATCGTCATCCTTCAGGAGCAGGTACGCCCGCTTGTAGGAGGCGAAACGGCGCGCGAAGCCGATGGTCAGCGCTTCGGGGTTCAAAACATTGTCCGCCACCTCCAGCTCCCAACTCCGCCCGCCGCGGGACATGATCTGCTGCTGCAACCTGCGCCGCACGAAATCCACCAGCCGCTCCCGCAGCCGCTCATGGGTGCGCCAGAGTTCGATGTCCGGAATGGAACCGAATTTCTCGCCCACCCGCTCGCAGTCCGGATCCTCGCGCCAGGACTGGCCGAGAAAGCGGTCGTAGAGAGTGGACATTTCCGGAGCCACCCAGGAGGGAAAATGGATGCCGTTGGTGACCCAGGTGATGGGCACATCCTCTTCCGGGTACTGGGGCCAGACCTTGGACCACATATTGCGCGAAACCTTGCCGTGCAGGCGGCTGACCCCGTTGTTGAAGCGGGACAACCGCAGGGCCAGGATGGTCATGCAGAAATGCTCGCCCTCATCCCGGGTGTCCTCTCGGCCGAGAGCCAGGAAGACCTTCCAGGACAGGCCAAGGTCTGACGCGTATTCCTGGAAATATCCGGCCATGAGCTCGGGGGAAAAACGGTCGTTGCCCGCCGGAACCGGCGTGTGGGTTGTAAAGACGGAACTTTGCGCCACCAGCTCCAGAGCCGCTTCAAAGGACAGCTCCTGATCATGCATGAGGGCCCGGATCCGTTCCAGTCCGGCAAAGGCCGAGTGCCCTTCGTTCATGTGGATGACCCGTGGCGAAATGCCCATGGCTCCGAGGGCCTTGATTCCACCGATGCCGAGCAGATATTCCTGCATGAGCCGCATTTCCAGGTCTCCGCCGTAGAGCTGGGAGGTCAACTCCCGGCGTTCCGGCGAGTTCTCCGGCGTGTTGGTGTCCATGAGAAAAAGGGTCACCCGTCCCACTTCGGCCCGCCAGATGCGGAAAAAGAGCGGCCTGCCTTGCATGAAGATGCGGACCTTGAGGGGCTGGCCATCGGAATCGAGCACGGGAAAGAGCGGCATCTGCTGGAAGTCGTTGGGCTGATACCGTTCCTGCTGCCAGCCGTCATGGGTCAGGTACTGGCGGAAGAATCCGCGCTGATAGCACAGCCCCACTCCCACCAAAGGGATGTTCAGGTCGCTGGCGGATTTGAGATGGTCTCCGGCCAGGATGCCCAGTCCGCCCGAATAGACCGGCAGACATTGGGCAATGCCGTATTCGGCGCTGAAATAGGCCACCACGGGCCCGTTCTCCTGCCCATCAAGTCCGGGCATGGGATTGCGTTTGCGGATGTACTTTTCAAAACCCGCCGTAATGGTTGACAGACGGTCCAGAAAAAATTCATCCTCACCCAGTTCTTCCAGCGTGCTCTGGGGCAAATGGTTCAAAAACCAGATCGGATTGTGTTCGCTCTTTTCCCACAGATCCCGGTCCATCTGGGCAAAGAACTCCTCGATTTCATGTTGCCAGGAAAAATAGAGGTTGCCGGCCAGCGCCTTGAGCGGCAGCAGCTTTTCCGGAAGTTTGGGCACAACTGTATAAACATGCAATGGCTGCATAATTCCCCCTTTCAAAAATGTGTAACGCATCCCTGCATGCGCCCTTGAGCCAGAGCTAGCATGCCCAGGAGAAGAAATGAATCCCTGTCCCGGAAATGTCACCATCCCGGTCAAAGTGCGTTTTTTGTCGGAAACGTGCCCGCCGGAAAAATTCAACTACGCCACCCCTGGGGCGGCAGGCGTTGATTTGCGGGCCTGTATGGTCGAAACTGAGGTCAGCATCCCCCCCGGGGGCCGGCACCGCTTCCCTACGGGCATTGCCGTGGAATGCACGATGCCGGGAGTGGCCGGTTTTGTCTATTCCCGAAGCGGCCTTGGAACCAAGGACGGTCTTGTGGTCAGTCAGGGCGTGGGCGTCATCGATCCTGACTACAGGGGCGAGATCCTGGTCAGCCTCTTGAACACCTCGGACCAGACCCGCACCGTGACCCGGGGCCAGCGTATCGCCCAAATCGTTTTCCAGCCCATAGTCCGGGCCGAAATTCTGCCGCAGGACAATCTTTCGGAGACCGCGCGCGGGGCCGGGGGGTTTGGGCACACGGGCACGATCTGATCCAATACAGCACGAGGAGAATTTCATGAACAGCGACGATATCAAGCACGGCGAAGCCTCGGCCCTCTGCCGGACCTATGCCCGCTACCCCCTGGCCGTTAGCCGGGCCCAGGGCACCAAGCTCATCACGCCCGAAGGGCGGGTCTATACCGACCTTTTGGCCGGCATCGCCGTGTGCAACCTGGGCCATTCCCATCCCGAACTGGTGGAGGTCATCTGCAGCCAGGCCGCAAAGCTCATCCACGTCTCCAATCTTTTTTATCAGGAAGAGCAGGTCACCCTGGCGAAACGCCTGCTGGGCACATCCCATCTGGAGCGGGTCTTTTTCTGCAACTCCGGAGCCGAGGCCAACGAAGGGGCCATAAAGCTGGCCCGGCGTTACATGCGCGAGGC
>CAXNFJ010000300.1:0-3755 GCA_964201165.1 Desulfomicrobium sp. | reverse complement strand
GAAAGAACGTCTCCGCGCCGATCCCGTCCGGCGCGCGCACCACGGAGCACGGCCGCCCCCTGATATGCTCGATCAGCCAATCGCCCACCGCTTCGTAGTAGCGGGCCAGGTCGACCTTGGTGACCGGCGGATCCTCATCCGGCCACAAGGGCTTGTCGGGGCTTGAGATCGGCACGCCCATCACAAGCACCTCACCTGCGGCCCCCGTGGTCCCCTTGGCCTTTGCTCCAGGCATGTCTGCGCCGGGTTTGGCCGCAACGGGCCGTCCCTCCCTGACAATCTCATCCGGCAACCTGTCCTCGCGCAGCCCCTTGAAAGAAGCCTGGCGCACCATGCCCGCATCGCTCCAGCCGGCGAACTCTATCTCGGCCACGAGCTCGGGACGCACCCAGTGCACGTTGTCCTTTTTGACCGGGGCGGCATCCTCCGCGAAAGGGCTTGTCCGGATTTCAAGCTCCGTCAGCTTGGCCATGAGCCGCCGTACGGTTTCGGCCGGAAAGCCGGTGCCGACACGTCCGACATAGGCCAGTTTCCCGTCGTGCCGGACACCGGCCAGCAATGAGCGCAAACGTCCGCCCGAGCTGGCCCAGCCGCCGATCACGACCTCCTGACCGGCGCGGCATTTGGCCTTTGTCCAGTGCCCGCCGCGACCGGACGTATAGGGCGCGTCAAGGCGCTTGGACACTATGCCCTCAAGGTGCATCAGACAGGCCGACTGGAGCATCGCCTCGCCGGGGGTCTCGAAGTGTTCGACATACCGCACCATACGAGTCGGCGTCGTGCCCAGCAGAGCCTTCAGCCGCTCCTTGCGCTCGCGCAGCGGCAACGCGCGCAGGTCCTTGCCTCCCATGAACAAAAGGTCGAAGGCGAAGTAAATCAGCCCGCCGGTGGCATTATCCGCCAAGGCCGCCTGCAGCGCCGCGAAGTCGGGCAGGCCCTGCGCGTCCAGCGCCACGACCTCGCCGTCGAGCAAACAGTTGGGGAGCGCCCTCGCGGCCGTGGCGAGAGTCTTGAATCTGGCGGTCCAGTCGAGCCCTGTGCGCGTGTTCAGCTTGCCGACGCCGTTTTCCACGCGCAGCTGCATGCGATAGCCGTCGAACTTGACCTCATGCGCCCAGCCCGGGGCCGATGTGGCGCGCACGACCAGCGTGCAGAGCTGCGGTTCTATGAAGGTCGGCATGGCCGCCCTGGCCTTCTTCCTCCTCGCGGGCGCGGCCACGGGAGCAAGCCTGACATCGGCTCCCGTGGCCGTAATGAATGGTTTCGGTCTCTTGCCCTTGCCGGCCGCGATGGTGTCGAGGCTGCGGCCGGAGGCGACGGAGCCGGGCTCTTGCAGTAAGGCATCGCCCTCTCCTTCGAGGGCGTGCTCGTCGCGATGTTTGATCAGCAGCCAGTTGGCGCGCGTACCGCCCCGGCTGTCCTTCTTCATGCGCACAAGCACCCAGGAGCCCTTGAGACGCTCACCTGCCAAGGTGAACTTGAGTTCCCCGCGCTCCAATCCGTCATGCGCATCGCCTGTGGCAGTCCAATATCCCCTGTCCCAGATTTGCACCGTGCCGCCCCCGTATTGGCCCTTGGGGATGGTGCCTTCGAAATCGCCGTATTCCAAGGGATGGTCCTCGACCTCAACCGCCAGGCGCTTGTCGCGCGGATTGAGCGACGGTCCGCGCGTCACGGCCCAGGACTTGAAGACGCCGTCGAGCTCCAGCCGGAAATCATAGTGCAGACGCCGGGCGTCATGGCGCTGGATGACGAAGCGCAGGCCGGAGGAAGAGGGCGACGCCTCATCCCCGGCCGGTTCTCTTGTCCTGGCAAAGTCCCGCTTGCCGCGATATGTGCCCAGGCTTGATTTCGCGCGTGCCGCCATGTGTCTCCTCACGTCATGGAAATCCGGCCGCCCCCAAGGTCGAGGCGTCACCTGTCATTTCGGCGCAGGAGATCCTCCACTCCAAATCAGTCAATTTCACAAACCGGGAGGGAATGGGATGAGGTGTGTTCCCGATTGGAATTTCATGGGCCAGGCTAATCTTTGTATTTATCCAAAAAGCGTTTGTAGTGCTCTTCCGCTTCATCCTTCGAATAGCCATATTTCTTTTGCAACAGGCCAGACAGCTTTTCCTGTTTTCCTTCGACTTCCGCAATCTCGTCATCCGTCAGTTTTCCCCACTGCTCTTTAATCCCGCCTTTGATCTCCTTCCATTTTCCTTTCCAAATATTCTCATCCATACGGTCTCTCCTTTCAACCAGCTTTCAACTAGCGGTTACATGGTCATATTCACCTCATCCCCGATTCCACTCAAAAAATTATGTGCATCCTCGCAACAGATAGAGAGCGAGCAGGATTGGAAGCGGAATTCCCAGTACCCAAAGCAGAATCCATCCTATCTTTCCTTCTTCTTTTTTACGCATGTTCGTACCATCCTTTAGAGTTGCTCTCTTTTTTGCAGTCGGGACTTTGCGCCATTTGTTGAGACGAGGCACGTGAGCGCCCAAAGCATTCGCACGCGCCGCCTCCCTAACTTCTGGCAACACTCATGCCGGAAGCAGATCACAGCCATTTATATTCATAACATACTTATTATATGATACTAAATGAAAAGACAGAGTGACACGAGCAGAGGAATCCCTCAACGCAACCCGCCAAATCCAGCATATTCGCCATATATGACGAGGCAGGTCGCGCCGGGTTCAAGGCCATCGCGGAGCCTGCGCATGGAGAGGAGCGGGTCGATCTCACAGGCGCGCGGATTCTTCCGCACGGAAGGGGACGCGCCCCTTGCCTTGCCGGGCTTCAGACCGTAGGAACAGCCCATTAACGCAGGAGCACGGCATGAAACCATCCACCACTTTCGGCATCCGGACCATACTCATCCTCACCCTGTCCGTGGGTCTCGGGCTGGCCTTCAACGCCACCCGGCCGGATATGCTGCCCCTGGTCCGCACCCAGGAAAGCACGGTTCAACCCGCCCCCAAAGAAGGTGAAATTTCCATGCGGGACGCCAGGCTGCTTTTTATCTCCAAAGAGGCCGTTTTCGTCGATGCGCGGGAAGCGGATGTCTATGCGCAGGGGCATATCGAGGGGGCGCTGTCCCTCCCGGTCTTTTCCTTTGCGCAGGATTTCGGAGTGCTGAAGAATCAAATGGAAGGAAAGGCGATCATCACCTATTGCGACGGGGAATTCTGCGAACTGAGCCGCGACCTGGCCGATCAGCTCAAGGCCCATGGGTTGCAGAACGTGCACGTGCTCAAGAACGGCTGGACCTTGTGGCGAAACGAGGGTCTGCCCACAGCCACGGGCGGGGCAATCAGACAGCAGGAGCCTGCGCCGCAGGAATCCACGCCGCAGGAATCCACGCCGCAGGAACCTGGGCAGCAGAATCCGGTGCCGCCGAAACCCATGCCCCAGGAATCCATGCCCCAGGAGCAGATGCTCCCGGAATCCGCGCCCCGGCAATCCCTGCCGCAGGATCCCGCGCTGCAGACACCCGTTCCACAGCAGCCCGAGGGACAGGGGATTGGACAGGAACCGGATCCACAGCAACCCAAGCCGGTGGGAGAACACTCATGAACGCAGCATCCCTGACCTGGGGCTCACGCGTAGCCCTGGCCCTTGTCTTTCTGGCCGCGGCCCCGCAGAAAATTTTCGCGCCGGCCGATTTCGCCGCAAGCGTCGGCAGCTATCTCATCCTCCCGGACGTGCTGATCAACTTCGTAGCCCTGACCCTGCCCTGGGTGGAGATGGTCGTGGCCATCCT
>CAXNFJ010000299.1:0-3756 GCA_964201165.1 Desulfomicrobium sp. | reverse complement strand
GGAACCCCTCCGGACAGAGGCGGTTGATAGATGACCCGGGAGCGGGGGTCAAGTTTTTTTTTCGTCTTTGTTCATTTCAAGATCCCGACTCTGCTGTATAATATGTTCCCGCAAAGCCAAAAAATCCTCCCTATGTTCCAGCAGGGTGTCCACCAGGGCCGGGTCGAACATCCGACCGCGCTGCTCCCGAAGGTGGGCCAGGGCGTCGGCCACGCTCCAGGCTTTCTTGTACACGCGCTCGCTCAGCAAAGAGTCAAGCACATCCACGACCCGTGCGATCCTGCTGAAGACATGCATGCCCTCCCCCGCAAGTCCTTCGGGATAGCCGCTCCCGTCCCATGACTCCTGATGCTCAAGGGCGATCCGCGCCGCGACCTGCATGACGTGGTTGCCGGACTGGTTCAGAATATCAAAACCAAGGCGTGAATGCTGCTCCATGATCCGGCGTTCCGCTTCGTCCAGGGGGCCGCTCTTGAGCAGGACACGGTCCGGAATGGCAACCTTCCCCACGTCGTGCATGGGCATGGCCAAACGCAGCAGTTCACAGTCATCCTCGGGCAGGCCGATCAGCTGGGCAAGCAGATGTGCCATCTCCGCCACCCGGTGCACGTGCATGCCCTCGATCAGGGCCCGGTTCTCGACAACCTCGCCCAGAGTGAAAATCACTTCCCGGTGGGTCTCGGCAATCTCGTGGTTGAGCTGCAGATTTTCAAAGGCCACGGCCGCGTTGCCCGCGAACACCTGGACCAAGTGCTGTTCCATCTCCGACAATTCCCGCTGGATGCGCAGAAAAAGCACGTGCTTCGCCCCGCTCTCCATGCCGAAACAGCCGGCATAGCTGCATTGATTGAAAAAGCATTCATCGGACAGCGCGGCCCGGCGAATCAGCTCCAATTCGTGCGCATCAAGCACCTCGCTGGCCAGACGCGACTCCATGCGGGCGAAATCGCCCGTGCCCGCGACGATGATAAAATCATCAAGCCTGTCCCTGGCCGCGAGGCCCGATGCGTCACCCAGATACATGGAGCTGTCTTCCAGACGCAGGAGGGACGTCATTTGGGTCAGCACGCCACGGGCGAACAGCTCCAGGCTGGTGACCTGGAACAGATCGGCCGAGGCGGCGATGATATCCTCCAGCCCCTGGCGGCTGCGGCTGATGGCCCGCAGGTCGCGGTAGGAGCGCAGGCCCGTGGTCACGGCGGTAAAGAGCTTCTGGGCCGTCAGTTCGGATTTGCTCTTGTAGTCGTTGATGTCGAAATCGATGATGACCTGACGTTCCGGCGCCTGACCGGGTTGCCCCGTGCGCAGGATGATGCGGACCAGCTGATTGCCGAGTTCCTCGCGCACGAATCTGGCCAGCTCCAGACCCGCCTGGGAAGTCTCCATGACCACGTCCAGCAGCATGACCGCGACATCGGCGTTGGCGGCCATGATCTTTCGCCCTTCCTCCGCGCTGTAGGCGCTCAAAAACTCCAGCCGCCCGCCTTCGAATTCGAAACCCTCAAGGACCATGCGCGTGATGCTGTGCACATCCTCCTCGTCGTCCACGATCAAAAGCTTCCAGGTCGCCTGTTCCCTGGCGGACGCGACGACAAGATCCTCGGCGGCAAAGACAAGATCATCGCGCAGATCGTGAGCAGTCATGAATCCTCCATGCTCGGGCAATGACCCTAGTCCGGATATGTGGCCCGAATGGCCTGTATTTCATCCAAATTTTTCAAGAAAATGTCCACCAGAACAGGATCGAACTGCTTCCCCTTCTGGTCCCGAAGATAATCCGTGACCTGATCCAGGGGCCACGCCTTCTTGTAGACCCGGTCGCAGGCCAGGGCGTCGAAGACATCGGCCAGGGCCGTGATCCGGCCATAGATATGCGTTTCGTCCTCAACCAGGCCGTGAGGATAACCCTTCCCGTTCCAATGCTCGTGATGCTGCAGGGCAATGGTCGCGGCCGTGCGCATGATGCGGCGCGACGAATTCTTGAGAATGGAGTGACCGATGACGGTGTGGGTCTTGATGACCGCAAACTCCTCTTCGGTGAGCTTGCCGGGCTTGAACAGGATGGAATCGGGAATTCCGATCTTGCCTACGTCGTGCATGGGCGAGGCCATGCGCAGCAGTTGGGCCCGGTCCTCGGACAGATTGGCCTTGACCGCGAGCAAATAGGAGTACTCGGCCACGCGTTTGACGTGCTGGGCCGTTTCCTTGGAGCGGGTCTCCACTACCTCGCCCAGGGTCAGTACCACTTCCCTCTGGGTGGCCACGATCTCTTCGGTCAGGAAAAGGTTGTTCAAGGCCACGGCGATGTTTCCGCCCAGAATGTGCAGAAGCCCCTGCTCCGTTTCGTTCAGGACCCGCCCGAAGGACACATAGAAAAAAAAGTCCTGGTCCGTGTGCATGTTGAAAAAGCTGGCTGCGAACTCCTGCTCCAGGACCAGTACTCCCCGGCCCCGGACCACGCTTCCGAACAGTTCCCGCATCCGGGTGGTCAGTTCCCGGTCGTTCGAACCGAGACCGGACACGCCCCGGACTTCGCACACCTTGTACTCCCCGTTGCTCCCCACGGCCACCAGCCCGTGCTCCGCGCACGAGACGCCCACGCATCTCCCGGTCCGCAAAATATATTCAAGCGCCAGGACGAAGAAATCCTGCAACGAACTGGCGGTGAACAGGGCGCCGGATGCGGTGATGATCCCCTGCAATCCCATCCGTCCCTGTTCAATGGTGCGCAGGTCGCGGTAAGATCGGATGGCCGCGGTGATGGCCGTGAACAGACGCTGCTCGCTCAGCTCCGCCTTGTGTTTGTAGTCGTTGATGTCGTACTCGGTGATGACCTTGCGCTCGGGGGCCTGCCCCGGCTGACCGGTGCGCAGAATGATGCGCACAAAGGCATTGTTCGCTTCCTGGCGCACAAAACGGGCGAACTCAAGGCCAGCGTCCTCGGTTTCCATGACCACATCAAGCAAGATGACCGCCGTATCCGGATTGTCGCGCAGCAGCACTTTGGCTTCGGCGCCCGAATAGGCGTGCAGATATTCCACCGGGGTATTCTGGTAGCGGTAGTCCCCAAGAGTCAGCTCGGTCACCTTGTGCACGAAGTCATCATCGTCCACGATCATGACTTTCCAAGTGCCCTCGGAATCCGGAGGCCGGACCGAAATTTCGTCGGCAAACTGGACTTCGTCCGACATATGCTCTTTGTTCATGAACAGGACTCCGCTTTGCGTGAAATCAATCCGGAAATTGCTGCCGAATGGCCACAAAAACATCCCAGTGCCGCATCAGAACATCGACCATGCGCGGATCGAACATGCTTCCGCGTTCCCGAAGGATGAACTCGCGCGTTTCATCCAGAGGCCACGGCTCCTTGTACACCCTCCGGGACAACAAGGAATCAAAGACGTCGACTAGGCAGACCATGCGCCCGAAAGGGTGGATGCTTTCTCCGGCAAGCCCCCGGGGATAGCCTTCCCCGTTCCACCGTTCATGATGCTCGAAAGCGATGACCGCCGCGGCCTGCATGATGGGCCGGGTGGACCCCTTGAAGATATGGTGGCCGATGCGCGTATGGGTCTTCATGACCTCGAACTCTTCGAAGGTCAGTTTGCCGGGCTTGAGCAGAATGGAATCCGAGATGCCGATCTTGCCCACGTCGTGCATGGGCGAGGCCAGCCGGACGAGGTCCACATCCTGCGCATCGAAGCCGAGCAGACCGGCCAATATCCTGCAGCACTCGGAAACCCGCCGCACATGGCT
>CAXNFJ010000298.1:0-3760 GCA_964201165.1 Desulfomicrobium sp. | reverse complement strand
GGATGTCCACACCAGTCAGGAGCGCGTCGATCACCACAAGATTCCAGGCCGTATCCGGGGCCTTCTTCAAGAACTTACCCGGATTCGCAAACCACTCCACGTCACTTCCCATACCTCTGGAAAAATCATGCAAGCCAGCCTTGCGATCGGAAACGATTGCCACCCTCATGTCCACTCCTGAAACTGCGTCCATGCATGCGCACGCATCTTGAAAAGAATGACTCTGCCTCCAGCAGTCACAGCGCAGGGCAGGGCCAATTCGTGATTATTAGAATTCCAAACCTATGCTCAACACAGCCGTGAAGGGCGCGCCCACATAATACGACGCGCCGCCCTCCCTGGTGTCATCGGAAGCGTTGATCATGGACACATATTCGGTGTTGAAGAGATTATACAGGTTCAAGGAAAGTCGGAGGCCATCGGCGAATGACACGTCCCGATTCACGTAGTTCACGCTGAAATCGGCGACCACGTAATCGTCGACTTTCTCCGTGTGCTCGGCGTCTCCATAGCGCTCTCCCATGTAGCGCATGGCCGGAATGAATTCAAAATCTCCGTATTTCCAGACCACTCCGGTTTTGACCATCCATTCGGGGGTATCGACGACTTGTTCGCCTTCGGTCTTCAAGGTCGCGCCCTGATAGCTCAGGTCATCGTCGTACTTCAATTTGGTGTAGGTCGGATTGACAAACAGGGTCAGGGTCTCGGTCAGATAGAAATTGCTCTCGACCTCAAGGCCGTACCCCGTGGCATCTCCCACATTCTGGGCGTAGCTCAGATTCACGCGCGGGTCATGGACCGTGGTCAGCAGATTCTCGTGCAGGGCGTAAAAAACGGCCGGAGTGATGTCGAAACGCTCATGAATGATACGCAGCCCCAGTTCGAAATTGTCCGAGGTTTCGATGTCATACCCGGCGAACATGTCGGCCAGGGTCACGCCCGCGGCCTGGAACGTTGCCCGGTTCTGGTTGTAGAGATTGATGAGCGGGACATACGAATAGGGCCGAATATGACTACGCCCGTAGCTGGCGTAAGGCTGCAAGGTGTCATTGACACGGTAACTGATGCCCGCGCTCGGCAGCCAGATGTCGTACGTCTCTTCATCACGCGCCAAATCAGGAGCCTCGACCAAAACGAAATCCGGCGCCGAAGACAGATACCCTTTGCTGGACGGTTCGTCATAACGAAAATATTTGAGCCCGACCTGCCAGTCAAAATCGCCTGCGCTCCCGGCCAGAGTGGCGAACGGACTGTACACATACCCGTCGCCGTCATTCGTGGTTCGGATGCCGTGGCCCAGAAAAGCGCCGGTGGTCGGATGATAGTTTTCCGTGTTGATCCGCATGTCCACGGATTCAAACAGATGCCCCACAGTCAGCTTGGCCAGACTCATATCCACATCCAGTTGGAACAAGAGACCGAAACGCTCGATGTCGCGAATGCGTTTCTGGACAATGCCGCCCTGGGAAGTCACCCCCTGCTGGATTTCGGCGTCTTCTGCGGAATAATACGGCTTGATGGTCGCCTTGAACATCTCGCTGAACGTGAACGGGAGCACGGCCAGAACATCCATATTGGTGTGCTCGGAGCGATTGTTTTTATAATACGTTATGTCCTGGCTTTTCACCCCAGCACGCGTTTCCTGAAAATCCTTGCGGTAATTTTCATGCAGATTCCGGGTGTCATCGTAACTCAGTGAACGGTAAAGATCCTGTTCCACATCATTATGATTGAACCAAATCCGGATGGCGTCTTCTCCATGATACGGCTGCTCGACCATGAAATTGGCATTGGTGCGCGGACCCAAGTCGCCGGGGCCTTTCCATTTGTCCGCATTGGTCAGGGATGCTGAAGCGCTGAAGGCTGTATCCGTGGCCCACAGACTCCCTGTGTCCACCCGTGAATAAACCCGGCTGTAGGAGTTGCCGCCGATACCGAAGTTCAAATCAAGTCCCGGCTCCTGCTCGGGCCAGCGCGGCCGCAGTTCCACGGCGCCGCCACGCGCGCCCACGCCAGTGCCCAGGCCGGCCGGAATCGCGCCTTTGTACACGGCGAGGCTGTCGAAATTCTCCATGTCGTAGATGTACTCGCGCGGACCCATGGGGTTGCCGCCCCAATTGGGTACGCCTTCCACGGTCATGGACCCCAGAAAACCCCGCACACCACGCACGCGGGTATTTTTTTGCTCCACGGCAAGACCGAGAGGATCGACGCTTTCGACCTGAACGCCAGGGAGCATGTCCATGGCCTCGTAAACGCTTGTCCGGGCTTTGGCTCCCGACAACTCCAAACCTTGCTTCGTTATTTCCGTACCGGTGTAGACCTGTTCGTTGGTCTGCCGAGTGGGGGTCACCAATTTTTCTTCCATGACGGTCATTTCTTCGAAGCGCGTCTCCTGTTCCCCGGCCCATGCAATGCTCGTCAGCACCAGCATGGCGAAGGCCATGCCCAAAATACCTTTCGGATACATCTTTACCCCCCGTAGTAAGATTATAATTTTGAAAAATATAATTTTAAGAATATAATTTTTAAATTCGTGCTACTCAAAAAATACAGCTTCCCTGCGCACCGCAAAGACGGGCACGAGAAACGCTTTGAGGCGCCGCTCCCTCTACAAAAAAAACAAGTGGCGGACCACGATGGATCCGCCCTGCCAATCAGATTTTCTGTTCAACCATTTGAAAACACGGGATGCACAGCGTGGCCCCGGCAAACCGGCGGGTACGCGATTCCATGGTCTTCTCGCCGCAGTGCTCGCAGGTCATGCTCTGCAGGATCTTGGGGGGCCTGGGCGCGCCCTGCTCAACCGGCGTGACGCAAAACATCTCCTCCAGGGGGAGGGTCATGAAGCGCTGCTGCAAACCGGCGCGCAGCTCGACCATGCGATTCTGGTCAGCGTCCGTGGCCATGCCGTTGCCGCTTTTCTGCATGAGTTCGGCCATCTCTTCATCCATCCCGGCCCGGGCCGACGGATTCAAGAGCGCCCGAAAACCCTTGCCCGAGGAGCGGCGAAAAAAGGAAAAAGCCATTTTGCCATGATCGCGGTGGATGAGATTGCCCTTGCCCATGGTCGTGCCGAGCAAGAACTGGAGCGCGTCCACACCGCACATGTCCGTCTCGACCACGGCCACGATTTCCGTGTCCTTGGGGTTGTCCAACTCGCGCAGGGCCAGCTCGGCGGCGCGGATGCCGATGGCCAGGCCCGGGCAGCTGTGGCCGTGAAAGGTGATGGTCGCATCTATCTGTTCAGATGAAATCAGGCAGGACATGCACTACTCCTTTTTCAGTTTTGAGGGATGACTATGGAACGGCCGTCGATGCGATGGATGTGCACCGGCAGGCCGTAGACTTCGTGGATGATCTCCGGAGTCACGCCGCATGACGTGGTCGTGGCGTGGATGCCTCCATCCTTCAGGAAGATGGTCTTGTCGGCATGGCGCAGGGCCATGTTCAGATCGTGCATGCTCATGACCGCCGCAATGCGGTGCTCGTCCACCACCCGGCGGATGAGATTCATGATCTCGACCTGATTTCTGAGATCAAGGGCGCTGGTGGGCTCGTCGAGCAAGAGCAGCGAGGGCTCCTGCACCAGGGCGCGCGCAATGCAGACCTTCTGCAGCTCGCCGCCGCTCAAGGTGTCGATGTGGCGCATGGCCTTGGAGCACAGGTCCATGGCGTGCAGGATTGCGTCGGTCTTGCGCAGGTCATCCTCGCTCATGCGCCAGCGGATGTGCGGGGTGCGCCCCATGAGCACTGCGTC
>CAXNFJ010000297.1:0-3767 GCA_964201165.1 Desulfomicrobium sp. | reverse complement strand
AGCGTCCTGCCCCAGCTCATCGCGCAGGGCAGAGCCTCGTACATGCTCGTGGCCCCGGAGGAAATCCCCACCCTGCTCCGCTCGGCGAGACTCGACCCGGATCTTTTCGTCGAACTGCCCATGGAGGACATTCCCGCAGGAAACCTGCGTCATCTCATCTGCAGCAAGAATGTGCCGCAAAGCGACCTGATCAGGATCAACGCAGCCATCACCGCCCTGACGAACCAAGAATCCCTGCGCGCACCGGACCGGCCCTGATGCCCCTCGCGCCCCTGATCTACGATCCCCCCACCCGGCCCCGGCTGGTCGTCATCCATGAGGACCGGGACATGGTCGTCCTCAACAAGCCGAGCGGACTCCTGTCCGTGCCCGGCCGCACTCCGGACCTGTTTGACTCGGCCCTGTCCCGGGTGCGCGAGATCCACCCCCATGCCCAGACCGTGCATAGGCTGGACCTGGGCACCTCCGGAGTGCTGGTCGTGGCCACACGGCGCAAGTCCGAGGCCATCCTGCGCCAGCAGTTCCAGGACCGCAAAACCCGCAAGGTCTATCTGGCCCTGCTCCGGGGCGTGATGTCCGAAGATGCGGGGCAGGTCGATCTGCCGCTCATCTGCGACTGGCCCAACCGGCCCCGGCAGATGGTCTGCCTGAACACAGGCAAACCGGCCCTGACGGAATACCGGGTCCTGGAACGTACACAAGAGTCCACCCTCGTCCTGCTGCGGCCCCACACCGGAAGATCGCATCAACTGCGGGTGCACATGGCCAGCCTCGGCCACCCCATCCTGGGCGACAACTTGTACGGCGAGCAGAGGCCCGGCGAGCGCCTGATGCTCCATGCCAGCCAACTGGGCCTTTATCATCCCTACAGCGGGGAATGGACCGTGTTCCTGGCCGAGTGCGACTTTGCGCGGCATGTGCCCCCATGTGAGCTTGCGCCCCCGCCATCCGCCGCGCCGTAACCCGGCGATGATCAACAAAATCAATACAATCTCACGTCTTTGATCTGAAAGAACGATTTGACCGCGAGGCGTCCGAAGGTCAGAGATTTCTCTCATGATACCTTTTTGTTGGAAATCCTGGTCCTATTCCGCCGTCCGGGTCGGTCTCGCCCTGTCCTTTCTGCTGGCCGGGATCATCAAGATCCAGGATCCCATGACCTTTGCCGTGACCATCGACGCCTTCGGCATCCTGCCCGGGCCCTTGGTTCTGCCCACGGCCGTCTTGCTGCCCATCCTCGAAATCATCGGTGCCGTGGCGCTCATTTTCGACATCCGGGGCAGCCTCGGTCTCATCGTGCTCATGCTGCTCATGTTCATCGCCGTGCTTGGCTACGGGCTACATCTGGGCCTGGATATCGACTGCGGCTGCTATGGGCCGGGAGATCCCGAAGGGACGGCCTATGCCGGCATCCGCGACGCCTTGCGGCGGGATCTGATCATGCTTGGATGCGCGGGAGCATTGTATGCATGGCGCAAGCTCATGGGCGTACGGCCCGGCTCTTTCGCCAGAAAATATCAATCCATCAAAACCTCTATTTTCAAGGAAGAAACCGCATGAAAAAGACGATCGCCCTCATGTTGATCCTGGCTTGCGTGCTGCTCGCCAGCCCGTCCTTCGCCCTCTTCGATTCCAAGTTCGAGGCCGAAACAACCAAGGAAGCCGAAGCCGTGAAGCTTTTCCGCGACACCACCGCCGGCGGTTATGATCTGGTCACCACGGCCGAACTCAAGAAAATGATCGACGAAGGCAAGGACATGGTCATCATCGACACCATGCCCTACGAGGACAGCTACAAGAAGGAGCACGTGCCCGGCGCCCTGCAGTTCCTCTTCCCCATCCCGGATATGAAGGAATGGGACGTCAAGGAAACGGCCGGCAAATCCCAGGCCGACTTCGAAGCCATGCTCGGGCCGGACAAGGACAAGACCATCGTGATCTACTGCGGTTTCGTGAAATGCACGCGCAGCCACAACGGCGCGGTCTGGGCCAAGAAGCTCGGCTACAAGAACGTGTTCCGCTACTCCGGCGGCATCTTCGCCTGGAAGGGCGCCGGATTTCCCGCCGAGCAGGTCAAATAATCTCCTCGCCCCGCTTCATGGCAGGCCGGATATTTTCCGGCAGCAGAAAGCCCCCGGATCATGGTGACCGGGGGCTTTTGTGTTTTTGGAAAAGTCCTGCGACTTCCGCCTGTCAATCCGTTTCGATCATACGCGCAAGGAGCCGCACACCGTCACAAGGAGCAGCAGCGCCGAGGCATGGAAAGGGGCCGGACGGCATGGCTCCTCAGCCCCGGCCGAGAAGCTAATCTCTTCCATCTCCCCTTGCGCGAGGGAAGGGTCACGCCCGTAGCGGTGACCAGGGTTTTCAACTCGTTTATACGATTGATCCCGCCATTGGTTGCGAATTGGGTTGGAGTTGTTTTGGACACCCTGCCGCCCTACCCTACAACATCATAGCGGCTGAACACCAGCGAATAAAAGGCTTTGCCCTTGGTCCGCGAGCGTAGCTCCGTGGCGAAGCCGAAAAGCTGGCGCATGGGGGCCGTGGCCGTGATGGCGGATTCGAAATCTGAGGTGCGCACGTCCAGGATGCGTGCGTTCTTGGCTCCGAGCAGGTTGACGCAATCCCCGATATATTCCTGCGGCATGCGCAGCTCCACGTCCATGATCGGTTCGAGCAGGACCGGCGAGGCCTGGGACAGGGCGGTTTTCATGGCGTCGAGGGTAGCCATGCGCACCCCCAGATCCGTCAGCCCGTCCTCGAAAGGTGCGACCGTGAGCAAGGTGGCCTCCACATCCGCCACCAGGCAGCCCTGCGCCACCCCGGCCTGCAGGGCATCCTCCATGGCCCTCAAGGCGATGGTCGTCTGCCCCGTGAGCGGCACATCCGAATGACAACGATTGCCCTGCCCGCGCGGGGCGGGACGCACCGCGACCTTGACCAGGGCGCTCTGGACGTGCTCCCCGATCAGTTTGCGGCAGGTCCCCTCGCCCAGGCCTTCGGCCAGAATGGTTTCCCGGAAGATGACCTGCGGATTGCCGTAGCGGAAACTGACTCCGCTCTCGCGACGCAACCTCTCCAGCACGACCTCAAGATGCAGCTCCCCCAAACCCGCGACAATGAGCTGGTCCGTGTCCTCGTCCGTGAAGGACTGGAGGGTCGGGTCTTCGATGCAATATCTCTGAAGTAACGCTTGAAGTTTATCAGTATCGCTGGCGCTGCCCGGAACCAGGGCCACATTCAGGACAGGCTGGATGATGTCGATATTTTCCAGGCGCAAATCGGACTTGCCCGAAAAAAGAGTGTCACCGGTGACACATTCCTTCAGACCCGTGGCCAGGATGATCTCTCCGGCCTGGGCACTGGCGATGGGTTCGTGCCGGTTGGCGTGCACCGTGTACAATTTATGTATCTTTTCGAAGTGTTCCAGACGGGAGTTATACACCGCGCTGTTTTCCTCGATCTGCCCGTTGTAAACGCGCATGAAAATTTTCTTGTGCGCTCCCTCGAAGAGGACCTTGAAGACAAAACCCACAAACTGGTCGTCCCGGACGTTCTTCGCATCCATCATTTCCCGGACATGGGCGTGGGAATGGGACTCGGTCGGGGACGGCAGAAAATGTACGACGCCGTTCATGAGGGGCTGCACGCCGATGTTTTTGAGGGCGCTGCCGCAGTAGACCGGCACGCCCTTGCCGGAAAGGGTGACCCGGCGCAGTGCGGCACGCAGTCCTGGCTCGGCGATGACCTCGTCGCCGAGGTAT
>CAXNFJ010000296.1:0-3768 GCA_964201165.1 Desulfomicrobium sp. | reverse complement strand
ACCGTGGAATAGGGATGCCTGTGCGTTTACTGATCAGAAGTGTTTTTGCGGCAGTGCTGCTGCTGGGCCTGGCCGCGGTGGCCATGGCCTCGGCCCAGGACGAGTATGTGCGTGGCGTGAGCGCCTTCAAGTCCCTGCTCGCAAGCGAGAAGAGGGCAGGATTGCGGGCGGAATGGCTCGCGGTCATGAAGCCTTTCGAACAGTCCCTGGCGGCCGCACCCAAAGGGGAATATGCGCCCAAGTGCCTCTATTTTCTTGGGCGCTCCCATGAGGAAATGGCCCGTCGTTCTTTTGTTAAAGCGGACCGCAAGGCTGCCCTGGATGCTTTCGACCGAGTGCTGGCCGGTTTTCCAAAGCACGAGTGGGCGGATGACTCCCTGTACCGCAAGGGCCTGATCTGGCAGGAGCTGGCCAAGGATCCGAGCCAGGCCGAGAAGTCGTTCAGGGCCGTCATCGCCGCCTATCCCAAGGGAGATATGGTCCCTGAAGCCCGTCAACGATTGGCACAAATAGGGGGCGCGGGTACAGCCTCCGCGTCGGCCAAGCAGGGTGCCGAACCCGAGGTTGCGACAGCCACTGCTCCCAAACCCGTGGTCGAAGCAGAGCCGAAACAGGCTCCGGCGCCGCCGAAAAAGGCTTCAACCGCATCCGCCAAGACCAAAACGGGCTTGACGCTGCTGGGCATCCGGCATTGGTCCAGCCAGGATTACACCCGGGTGGCCATGGATATGAGCGGGGATGTGAAATATGAGCGCACGCTTGTGGAAAGAGCGTCCAACGGCAACAAGCAGCTGCAGATAACCCTGCAGCAATCCGGTATTGCAGCGGATGTCATGCCTGCGCGAACCATCAAGGACGGCATTTTGTCGCAGATTCAGGTCGGCTCCGATGCATCCGGAGGGGTGCTGGTCACCTTCGATCTGATGCAGATGGACCACTACAGGGTCTTCACCCTGCCCGATCCCTACCGGGTGGTCATAGATATTTATGGAGCCGAAAAGGGGAACGCCCAGCCTGCGGTTACTGCCGCATCCTCCTCTTCGGCCGCTGGTAAGGCGACGGAGACGTCCACGGACGCGGATCATGTGCAGGCCGCCCTGGCTGACCTGCAAGCCAAGCAAAAGCAGGAGTCTGTCAAAAAGCAGGAGTCCGTCAAAAAGGAAGAGTCCGTAAAGAAGGATGCCAAGAGCCCGGCGACCAAGGCGACTCCCGCAGCGTCCGATACTCAGATTGAAGCGGCCGCGGCCGCCGCGGAGTCGCTTGAAAAAGCTCCCGAAATAGCGGTCAGCGCGAAACAGAAGAAATACACGGGTTCCCTGGTCGAGCAGTTGGGGCTCAAGGTGCGCACGATCATGATCGACGCGGGACACGGCGGCAAGGATCCCGGAGCCGTGGCCAATGGTGTCCGGGAAAAGGATATAAATTTGCGTATGGGCAAACTTTTGGGCCGGATGCTGCAGGATCAAGGCTTCGACGTTCATTACACCCGGACCACCGACAAGTTCATCCCGCTTGAGGAGCGCACCGCCATGGCCAATGCCGAGAACGCGGACCTCTTTATCTCCCTGCATTGCAATGCGCTCAAGGAAACGGGAATCAAAGGGCTCGAGGTCTATTATCTGAATCTGGCCACCGATGCCCAGGCTGTGCGTGTCGCGGCTCGTGAGAATGGCGTTTCGGCCAAGAAGATCAGCGATATGCAATTTATTCTCTCGGACCTGATGCTCAATTCCAAGATCAACGAATCACGTCAGATGGCCACTCATGTCGAGCAGGAAACCATGCGCACCATGCGTCCCAAATATGCGATCTCCAGCCATGGGTCCAAAGGCGCGTTTTTTTATGTGCTGACCGGTGCGCGGATGCCGTCGATTCTGGTGGAACTGGGCTATTTGACCAACCCGGGCGAAGCCGCGAATCTGAATTCGGACGCCTATCTTTTGTCTTTGGCCAAGGGGTTGGCCGGCGGAGTGGTGGCGTACAAAAAGAAACTGGAGCGGTTTGCCCAGAATAGTTCAGGCAAATCCTGATCGGCTGGCTGTGCGTATCTCCGCCCTTGCTCCATTCCTGGAGAGGGCGTTTTTTTGTCACTTTTTTTGCTGGAGTTGAGCATAATGGTCTTTCCCTTGGGTTCCGTCATCAATGCCGCGGCCATCCTGGCCGGGGGTGCTTTGGGTTTGCTGCTGCATGGCCGTTTGCCGGAAAAAATGCGTCAGGTTGTCTTTCAGGGACTCGGGCTTTGCGTCCTGGTCATCGGCATGCAGATGGCGCTGCAAGGGAAGAACGGACTGCTGGTGGTCCTCAGCGTTCTCATCGGTGGGGTCGTGGGCGAGGCCTTGAATCTGGAAGACCGCTTCGCGGGTCTGGCGGGCAAGCTCAAAGGACTGGTCCGGTCAAGCAACACCCGCTTCGTGGACGGCATGGTCAACGCCTCGCTCATCTACTGCATCGGGGCCATGGCTATCCTCGGCTCCTTTGACGAGGGAATTCGCGGTGATCATTCCATCCTTTTCACCAAGTCCTTGCTGGACGGTTTCGCCTCCATCGCCCTGGCCTCCACCTACGGGTCGGGCGTGCTTTTCTCCGCCGTGCCGGTGCTCATCTATCAGGGCTTTTTGACTCTTTTCGCCGGAGCTTTTCAGTCCTATTTTTCAGACTACCTCATCGCCCAACTTACGGCCACGGGTGGCACCCTCATCCTCGGCATCGGCATCAATCTGCTGGGCCTGACCGTCATTCGCCTTTCCAGCCTTCTTCCTTCTCTGGTCGCCATTGTCCTGCTGTCTCTTTTCGTGCCCTAAAGCGTTTCCTTTGCGTGCAGAGTTTTGCTTTTCAAGTCTCGGAGGATGTGTTTAAAATGACGGGGTAATAGCCGGAATTGTCCCGGCTGTAAGTCATGAACCAAACCTTCCACCGGTGCGCGGATGACGAATTTCACCCGAATTATTCAGAACAACAGCGTCGGGCGCCTTGGCCGAAAGCTTTTGCTATGGATCCTGCTCGGGAGCGCCTTTTTCACTGTGCTCGGGACCATGGTGCAGCTCTCGATCGATTACCGCAAGGACATGGTCGTCGTACGGGCCCAGTTGGACCAGATCCGCACCTCGCGGGTATCCAGCCTGACCAGCTCCCTGTGGCATCTGGACGAGGCGCAGGTTTGGGCGCAACTCGACGGGATCATGGATTTGCGGGACATCAAATACGCAGAGGTGGTCACTCCGGACGGGTTGTCGTTTTTTCGCGGAGAGCGTGCCGATGCGCAGACCCTGCTCGTGCGCACGTTTCCGCTGCATTACAAGGCGTTCGAGCGTGTCGACGAGATAGGAACCCTGCTCGTGGCGGTCGATAAAAGCGCCATCCAGCACAGATTGCTGGACAAGATCCTGATCATCGTCATCACTCAGGGCGTACAGTTCTTTCTGGTGGCCGTGCTCATCATGTCCATCTTTTACATGCTGGTCACCCGCCACCTGCGCCGCATGGCACGTTACACCTCGGAGTTGACCATTGACCGGTTGCAGACCCCCCTGGTGCTCGATAAGTCATCGGCCAAGCCGGATGAGATTGACATTGTGGTCAGCGCCTTCAATGCCATGCGCGAAAATCTGCTCAAAGACATTAAGGACACGCTGATCAAAGCGTGTTTTCAAAGTAGCCATACGAACATTGCTGTTTGTAGGTTCGATTAAGCAAAAATATATTTCTGCTTGTCCTTTTCAGTGCCCTGGTTGGGGCTATTTAGCTCATTTTCCTCGTATTTGGACGCAA
>CAXNFJ010000295.1:0-3780 GCA_964201165.1 Desulfomicrobium sp. | reverse complement strand
CGGAGGTTCAAATCCTCTCATCCCGACCACAACGTCCGCCCACATAGCTCAGTTGGCAGAGCGCGTCCTTGGTAAGGACGAGGTCAGCAGTTCAATCCTGCTTGTGGGCTCCAGACATCAAAGCCGATCTTACGATCGGCTTTTTTGTTGTTCGATACCCAACTTTTTCACAAACTTCTCTTTTGCCGCACCCGCTGCTACATCTTCGTCGTCAAGCAGTACCCTTTCCACGCGAGGCATTCATGCACATCGGACCCTACACGTTCCAGGAATTCAAGGACAAAGCCGCCGCATTTCACGGCTACCCCGCGCCCGGCCTGCTCATCGGAGGATACATGGTCGAGATGGCCAAGGCGGCCCTGCCTCCGGACATCCTCTTCGAGGCCGTGGTCGAGAGCAAGAAATGCCTGCCCGACGCGGTCCAGCTCCTGACCTTGTGCAGCATCGGCAACGGCTGGATGAAGATCGTCAACCTCGGACGCTACGCCGTGTCCCTGTTTGACAAGCACAGCGGCGAAGGGGTGCGCGTCAGCGTGGACCTGGACAAGCTGGAGAACTGGCCCCAAATCCGGGGCTGGTTTTTGAAGCTCGTGCCCAAGAAAGAGCAGGACACGGAAGCACTGTTCCGGGAAATCGAAAGCGCCGGGGACACCATCCTGCGCCTGGAACGCATCACGGTGCACCCCCGCCTGCTCGGACATGCGCACATGACCCGCATCGAAGCCTGCCCGATCTGCCGCGAGGCCTATCCCGTCAGCGACGGCGCAATCTGTCGCGGCTGCCAGGGCGAAGCGCCCTATGCCGGTGCCAGATGCGCCGAACCCCGCGAAGCCATCCAGCCCACCCGCGTGCCCGTGGAAGAGGCGGTGGGGCACAAGGCCCTGCACGACATGACCCGCATCGTGCCCGGAGAACGCAAGGACGCGGAGTTCCTGGCCGGCCAGACCATCACCGCCGGGGATGTCTGCCGCCTGCAGCAGATGGGACGCAACACGGTCTACGTGCAGGATGACGCCCTACCCGATGGTGCCTGGGTACATGAAAACGACGCCGCCATCGCCTTCGCCCGGCGCATGGCCGGAGCGGGCATCAGCTACTCGGACTCACCCCGGGAAGGGAAGATAGACTTTCATTCCTCCTGCGCGGGCCTCCTGCATGTCGACCTCGACGCCCTAGAGCGCTTCAATCTGGTCCCCAATATCATGTGCGCCACACGCCAGAATTTCGCGCTGGTGGACGAAGGCCGGCTTGTTGCCGGAACCCGGGCCATCCCCCTCTTTCTTTCCCGCACGAACTTCAGCCGGGCCTTGAGCGCCTTGGGCGAAGACCCTCTGTTCTCCATCCTGCCCCTGCGTCAGGCCAAGGTGGGCATCCTGGTCACCGGCACGGAAGTCTTTCAGGGCCTGATCGAAGACAGATTCGCGCCCATCATCCGTGCCAAGGCCGAGGCGCTGGGCTCGACCGTGGTCGGAGAGGAATTCGCCCCTGATGAGCGCAAGGCAATCGGGGAAGGCGTCACAAAGCTGCTCGACCTGGGCGCGGATCTCATCGTGACCACCGCCGGCCTGTCCGTGGACCCCGATGACGTGACCCGTGCCGGCCTCGAAGACGCCGGCCTGACCGACACCCTGCATGGGGTGCCGCTCTTGCCCGGCGCCATGACGCTGATCGGCCGCATCGGCAAGGTGCAGGTCCTGGGCGTTCCGGCCTGCGCCCTCTTCTTCAAGACCACCAGCCTCGACGTCCTGCTGCCCCGCCTGCTGGCCAGCGCCCCCATCACCCGCCGTGACCTGGTCCGCCTGGCCGAGGGCGGCGTCTGCCTGCAATGCAACACGTGCACATACCCCAAGTGCACCTTCGCCAAATAATTCGGATGGTCCAGGATAAACACGCCATGAATTCCCGCTTGTGTAAGCAGGGATTCATGGCTTTTCAAACGTAAAGAAGCCCCATATCTCTTGCCTGTCACGCATCCATCGATTATCGGTTCACCAATCAACCTTGGAGGACTCGTGATCAGCCTCGACCAAATCCTTCTCTTCAGCCTGACCTCCCTGCTGCTCATTTTCACTCCCGGCCCGGACATCATCTACGTCCTGACCCGAGGCGTGGCCCAGGGACGCACGGCTGCCCTGGCCGCAGCCATGGGTTTCAGCCTGGGCAATATCGGGCACACGCTCTTTGCGGTGTTCGGACTTTCGGCAATTCTGGCCTCCTCCGCCACGGCCTTCAACCTGGTCAAGGTCGCGGGCGGCATCTACCTGATCTACCTCGGATTCAAGCTCTGGACCGCCGACCCGGCAGATATCCTGTCCGGCACGGGAGAACAGAAAACGGCCCGCCTCATCTTCCGGCAGTCCATCCTGGCCAACCTCCTGAACCCGAAAGTGGCGATCTTCTTTCTGGCTTTTTTCCCGCAGTTCGTGCGCCCGGGTCAGGGACATCCGGCCCTGCAGATGCTGGTCCTCGGCCTGACCTTCGTCGTGCTAACCATGTTCGGGTTCGGCCTGGTGGCCCTTGGCGCAGGAGCCCTGAACGCCCGCATCAGCGCTCGGCCGTCCCTCTCGAACTGGCTGCACAAGGGCGCGGGGGCCGTCCTCATGCTGCTCGGCCTGCGGCTGCTGTGGACCGAGCACTGATTTTTCAACGCCGGGAACAAAAAAACGGCGGGCCGTTGCCGGTCCGCCGATGTCCTTTCGTGATGTTTTTTCGACCTACAACCAGCGCTTCTTCACGAAGACCAGCCAGGCCAGCACGCAGGCCCCGGCCGTAATCGCCGAGACGATGGAGAAGGCGTGAACATCCTCCTGGAAGGGCAGCGTAACGTTCATGCCGTAGATGCCGCTGACGATGTTCGGGATCATCATGATGATGGTGAAACCGGTCAAGAATTTCATGACCGTGTTCATGTTGTTGGAGATGATGGAGGCGAAGGCATCCATGGTCCCGGACAGGATGTCGCTGTAGATGTTGGTCATGCCGATGGCCTGCCGGTTCTCGGTGATGGCGTCCTCCAGCAGGTCCGTTTCTTCCTCGCTGAGTTGCACGCTGCGCATGCGCAGGACCTTGTCCATGATGATGTCGTTGGCTTTCAAAGACGTGGCGAAATAGACCAGGCTTTTCTCGATGCCCAGAAGGTCGATCAGTTCCTGGTTGCGGGTGGAGAGCTGCAACCGCTGCTCGATGATGTCGGAGCGGCGGTTGATGTCTTTAAGGCAATGCAGATACATGAGCGACGTGCGCTGCATGAGATGGATGGCGAAACGCATGCGCTCCGCCGTGTCGACGATGCGCGTGCGGCCGTTCAAAAGCGCCGTGGCCAGGTCGCTGCTCGACCGGCACACGGTGATGACGGCGGTGGGAGTGATGATCACGCCGATGGGCAGGGTCTGGTAGGGCACGCGGGCATCCCCCTCATTCTCCAGGGGCACGCGGATGACCAGCAGGAGCACCCCGTCCTCAAGCTCGATCCGGGCGCGTTCATCAGCGTCCAGTGGGTCGGAGAGATGATCGATGGGTACGCCCAGGAGCACGGAAACGCGCTGAAGCTCTTCTTCCGACGGGTTGATCATGTTGACCCAGCAGTCGAAGTCGATATGGTCCAACGGGGAAAGTTTTCCGTCAATGGTCTTGCGGATGGTGATCATGATGCGAGTCCTTGCAATGAGTAAAAATGTCGCCTTGGGTACGTCTGGACAGCGAATTCCAGACGGGGCCTGAAGCCAGGAAACTCTTGCAGGATCACGAGTACGGGTCCGCGGAACGACCCGCGGCATGGAG
>CAXNFJ010000294.1:0-3791 GCA_964201165.1 Desulfomicrobium sp. | reverse complement strand
CGCATGAACAAGGTGTCCGGGATGCCCATGTTGGCCACATCCACGGCCAAATCGCGCAGGGCGAGGATGATGTTCAGAAGTTCGGTCAATTTTTCGCCGACAACGTCGATGCGGTCGGGCACGGTCAGGGTCACTTCCTCGGCCACACGCTGAACCAGGAACTGGCTCATCTCTTCCTCGTCCTTGATGTAACGCTCGAAGGAGCCCTTGTGCACCCGGTACAGGGGCGGCTGGGCAATGTAGAGGTAGCCCTGGCTGATCAGTTCCTCGTAGTGGCGGAAGAAAAAAGTCAGGATCAGGGTACGGATATGCGCTCCGTCCACGTCGGCGTCGGTCATGATGATGATCTTGTGGTAGCGAAGACGCGCCAGGTCCACGTCGTCCGCGCCGATCCCCGCGCCCATGGCCGTGATCAGGGCTTTTATTTCCTTGTTTTGCAGCATCTTGTCGAAACGGGTCTTTTCCACGTTCAGGATCTTGCCACGCAAGGGCAGGATGGCCTGGAACTTGGGATTGCGGCCCTGCTTGGCCGAGCCGCCGGCCGAGTCACCTTCGACAATGAAGACTTCGCACTCGGCCGGGTCCTTGCTCTGGCAGTCGGCCAGCTTTCCGGGCAGGGAATTGTCGGACAGGGCGCCCTTGCGGCGGACCAGATCCTTGGCGCGCCGGGCCGCATCGCGAGCCCGGGCCGCATCGATGACCTTCTCGATGATGAGGCGCGCTTCCTTGGGGTTTTCGCCAAAAAACTGATTCAAGGCCTCGTAGACCATGGTCGCCACGTAACCGGCCACCTCGGAGTTGCCGAGCTTGGTCTTGGTCTGCCCCTCGAACTGCGGATTGGGGATCTTGACGCTGATGATGGCGGTCAGGCCTTCACGCACGTCGTCGCCGGACACCTTCTGCTTGAGCTTCTTGGGCACATCGCTGTTCTGGATGTAGGTGTTGATGGCGCGGGTCAGGGCCGTCTTGAAGCCCTGCAGGTGGGTGCCGCCTTCCCTGGTGCGGATGTTGTTGGCGAAGGTGAAGACGTTTTCCTTGTACCCGGCCGTGTATTGCAGGGCGAAATCAATGCTCACCCCTTCCATTTCGCCGGTCCCGCCGATGACCTTGTGAATTCCGTTGTCCTGGTTCTTGTTCTTGACGAAGAGGACGATGCCACCGTCAAACTTGAACACGTCCCGGTTCTGGGTCTTCTCGTCAAAAAATTCGATTTTGATGCCGGGATTGAGATAGGCCAGCTCTTCGAAACGCTTGGCCAGGACATCATAATGGAAATCAAGCTCCTCGAAAATCTCCTCGTCGGGCTTGAAGCGAATCAGGGTGCCGGTCTTGTCCGTTTCCCCGATTACGGCCAGTGCCGCCTGGGGCACGCCGCGCTTGTAGCGCTGGTAATAACGGAAGCCCCCGCGGCTGACCGTGACATCCAGGGATTCGGACAGGGCGTTGACCACGGACACGCCCACGCCGTGCAAGCCGCCGGAAACCTTGTAGGAGTCATTGTCGAACTTGCCACCCGCATGCAGGACGGTCATGACCACTTCCAGAGCGGGCTTTTTTTCCTTGGGGTGCATGTCCACGGGAATGCCGCGGCCATTGTCGACGATGCTCACGGAGTTGTCCAAGTGCACGACGACCTTGATATGGTCGCAGTGACCGGCCATGGCCTCGTCTATGGAGTTGTCGATGACTTCGTACACGAGGTGGTGCAGGCCATTGGTATTGGTGGAACCAATATACATAGCCGGCCGCATGCGCACTGCGGACAAACCTTCAAGGACGGTGATGTTGTCTGCGGTATATGTTGATTCTTTTGTCATAGGGTATTCTTGTTTTTCATGAAAAGCTCAAAGCTCCGATTCTGCGGAACCTTAAAGCTCTTCCTCGCTGTAATAGGTGTCTTCGGTGATCTCCACGGGCATGGTGATGACCATGTAGTTCGGGTCGTCCTTGCCCGTGATGCGGCAGGGTTCCGAGGGGCCCACGAAGGAGAAGGTCAGGGAATCGGACGTGAAATGCCCCAGGATCTCCAGGATGACCTTGGTCGGCAGGGCAATCTTGGACAGCTCCCCGGCGTACTGGCAGCTGATCAGTTCCGTGCCTTCGCCGATGTCCTGGCCCTGGCAGTACAGGGACAGCTCTTCGGGACCGAAATCAAAGAACGTGGCCTTGTTGGCCTCGGTGTTGAAGACGAAGATGCGGTCCAGGGCGTCGGTCAACTCATGCCGGTCCACGACCAGATTGGAGGCGAAGCGGTCTTTGTATTGATTGATGAAGTTGCGGTAGTCCGCGAACACGTAGGCTTTCAGCGGCAGGCTGAACGCCTCCTTCCTGTTTTCGGTGCGCAGGAAAAGGCGCTTGTCCGAGAGGCTGATCTCGATCTCGTCGTTGGTCAGCCATTTGCGAATTTCCAGCAGATACTTCTTGGAGACAAGAAATCCGTCCTGGCCCAGGACGGCGCGGATCTCGGGGTTGGTGAAGCGCAAGAGGCCGAACTGATGGCCGTTCAGGCCGCAGATCTCGACATCGTCACCTTCCACGGGCGCGAACTTGATGCAGTTCATACTGGTCAGGTCTTCGTCGTCGGCGATGCAGAAGGCGATGCGGTCAATGATTTCCTTGAAGAAATCGCCGGACCAGAGCACGGCGTTGTCGGCCGGGAACGGGTTGAAATCCTGAAACCAGGAGGACTCATTGGCCGGCAGCTTGTACTTGCGCCGGCCCTGCTCGATGTGCAGGTGCTTGGCGCTGGCATCAAGCTTGAAAGTGATTTCGCCCGGGGGCAGGCGGCGCATCAGTTCAAAGAACTTCTTGCCCTGCACGCCGACCAGTCCGCCGTCGCTGATCACGGCCGGATAGATGCCCACGAACTCAATGCTCGAATCCGTGGCCAGGATGGAAAGGCTGTCCCCTTCGGCCTTGAGCCAGACCGTACGCAAATAGGCCGCGCCGGTCTTGGACGGAATGATGTTCGCGGCCTTGAGCAATCCGTCAATGATATCTTCCTTACGCACTTTCAAAAACATCGCCGACTCCTTGTGTCCTGATTAGGCAAGGCTAGTTTCGTTCATGGCCAGACATTTTTCGGTCAGGGCCTGTAACATAGATTTTAGGCTTTTATCATCCCTCTGTAATTGCTCAACTTTTCTGCAACTATAGAGGACTGTGGAATGGTCCCGTCCGCCAAAGGCTTTTCCCAACTCGGGAAAGGACAATCCCAGATGCTTGCGACACAGGTACATCGCCACCTGCCGGGCAAAGACGAGTTCATGTTTGCGCCCGGCAGACAGGATGTCCTCGCGGGTCAGCTCGAACTGGGCACAGACCGCATCCAGGATCTGTTCCACGCTCAACGTCGTGACGGAGCGATCGTCCAGGTAATTGAGGATGTTGTCAAATTCGTCATCTGAAATATGATCATGGACCAGCTCGCGGTAGGCCCACAACTTGAGCAGGCACCCTTCCAGGTTGCGCAGGTCGGCAAAGCGCTGGGCCAGGAGCAGGATTCTGTCCTTGGACAGATCCAGGCGGCGCTCCCGGCAGCGGGCCTGAGCATACTGGGTGCGGATATCCAGATCCGGAGCTTTGAGGGTCACGCTCAACCCCCACTCCAGTCGCGACTTGAGTTTGGGGACCAAAAACGTGTATCCTGCGACCTTTCCCGTGCAGGCAAAGACCATTTGTTTGTGATGGAGATGAAAGTGGTCAAAAAGCGCCAGCATTTCACCCTGCAAATACTGATAACGGGCCATGTCCTGCAGATCATCGACCCCAAAAAAATGCATGGACATCAA
>CAXNFJ010000293.1:0-3797 GCA_964201165.1 Desulfomicrobium sp. | reverse complement strand
GCCGGATTCGGAGGAGAAGCGGCCTGCGGCGTGCAGCGCTTGCAGGGCCGAAACCCGGCTTTTTCCGCCAATTGCCATGTGTCGAAGAAACGCACGTTGTCCCGATTCGGCCTGCGCGACGCGCATTGCGGACGGCAATAGATCATGGTCGTGACAACTCCATACACAAACCCGGTATCGGCGGACGGATCGCGCTCCAGAACAGCTTGCCAGCGGTTTGCTGCGGACGTGTATTTGTCGATGTTCACGGACTCCCTCTCAAATGGTTGCATTTTTTTGGTCGAACATGTTTCATGTATGGACCGCACGCCAAAAGAATATCCGATTCCTGCGCACCAATTCGAACGTGACGCACCTCCAGCGTGCTTAAGGCTCGTTCACGAAGCGGCAAACAAATTCGCGCAATTCTGCGGGGTTGTCCAGGAGGGCCGTGTGCCGGGGGCTATGCGGGTGGTCATGGTCGTTCGTGGCAGCGATATCTCATCCAAAACTTTAAGTGTCAAAAACAGCGGACATTCTCCACTATCCGACTCCATTGATTATTCATCGCCTTTTAAATTGCGCAGTTTCACGCCCTCATTTATGCGTATCGGGTCGGAACGAAATCCCCGAGAATTCGTGCCTGATCAAACCATATGCCGCGCGGATCACGCTGTTTTCCCCCTGCGAAAATACGGATGAATCCTTGTGACGCGGTTGATCCCTTTTTGAACCGGCGGCTGTCGAGCCCTGCCAGCCGCCTTCAGGATACCCCATGAACATCCTCATGTACTCCCACGACACCTACGGCCTCGGGCATATCCGGCGGAGCATGGCCCTGGCTCAGAACATCCTGAATGAGGAGCACAACATCATCATCCTGACCGGTTCGCCCATCGTCGGCCGGTTCGATTTTCCTCACGGCATCGACTTCGTGCGCATTCCGGGCATGATCAAGCAGAACAATGACCTCTATGTGCCACATTCAATAAAGGTCGAGCCCGAGATGGCCCTGGCCATCCGCCAGAACATCATTCTGGCCACGGCCCAGGCCTTTAGGCCCTCCCTCTTTCTGGTCGACAAGGCGCCGCTCGGTCTCAAGCGCGAAGTGGTCCCGACCCTGCGCTGGCTGCGCGAACACTGCCCCGAAACCCAGGTCGTGCTCGGCCTGCGTGACATCATGGACAGTTCCGTGAGCACCATCACGGAATGGCGGGCCAAGAACATCTACGCAGCCCTGGACACCCTCTATACCGAGATATGGGTGTACGGCAGCCGGGACATTTACGACTCCATCCGCGAATATGAGATTCCGGACCATGTCGCCGCGAAAATGCATTTCACCGGCTACATCCCCCGGCAGATTCCGCGCATGCGGCACCGGCCCCGTATCCGGCGCGGCATGGGCATCGCGCCGGACGAAAAATTCGTGCTGGTGACCACGGGTGGCGGCGGCGACGGGTACAAGGTCGTGGACACCTACCTGACCATGCTCGAAACCCTGCCCCGTCAGCCCTTCAAATCCATGATCGTGACCGGCCCCATGCTGGCCGAGGACCTTTACGACCAGTTCGCGGCCAGGGCGCGCAAGCTCAAGGTGCGCATCTGCAAATTCTATCGCAAGATGGAAAAAGCCATCCTCGCCGCCGATTGCGGGGTCTCCATGGGCGGCTACAACACCATGTGCGAGATTGTCTGCGCGGCCCGGCCATCCCTGATTGTTCCACGCAGCACTCCGCGCGAGGAGCAGCTCATCCGGGCCCGCATCTTCGCCGAAAAGGGCCTGCTGGAATACATCCCCTGGGAAACCGTGGAAGCTGGTCCCATGCGCGACCGCATCGAAACCCTGCTCGCGGACACCGCCACCTATGAAGAGGCCCTTCAGGCCTTCCCCATGACCGCCTTCGACGTCATCAACTCGCGCATCAAGAGCTTCGGAGCACAGGAATGAGCACTGCAAAGCCCGTCATGGGCATGGTTCTGAAAGGATATCCACGCATTTCCGAGACGTTTATTTCCAATGAGATCCGCCTGCTTGAAGAGCAGGGCCTGACAGTGCACATTTTTTCCATGCGCCATCCTCGGGAGAATTTCACGCACAAGTCCGTGCAGGCCATCCAGGCCAAAGTGACCTATCTGCCCTCGGAATTCTGGATCTCCCTGCACCGCTTCGTGTGGCCCAACGTCAGCACCGCCCTCAAATTTTCCGCCGGGTATGCCAAGGCTTTCCGCCTGGCCTGGAAGCGATTCCTGCGCAACCGCAACTTCATGACCTTCAAGCATTTTTTCCAGGCGGGGTATCTGGTCCATCATGCCGAAGGCAAGAACATCGCGCATCTGCACGCCCATTTCGCGCACAGCCCGACCTCCGTGGCCATGTTCGCGGCGGAGATACGCGGCGTCCCCTTCAGCTTCACGGCCCACGCCAAGGATATCTACACGTCCGACAGGGCGCAGCTCGCCGAAAAGATTGACAAGGCCCGTTTCGTGGTCACCTGCACCAGGTACAACAAGGCGTATCTGGAGGACCTGGTCAACCACCGGCATGAGGTGCACTGCGTGTACCACGGCATCGATCTCGCTCTCTTCTTTGCCCACGCGGCAACGCATTCTCCCGCCCCGCCCTACACCTTCATGACCATCGCCCGTTTGGTGGAAAAAAAGGGCGTCCCGGACATTCTTGAAGCCCTGGTCCTGCTGGCCAGGGAAGGTTTCCCGTTCCGCTACGTTCTGATCGGCGACGGTGACGACAAGGCGCTCATCGAAGGGCGCATCAAAGCCCTGGGCCTGGAAAACCATGTCGCGCTGGTCGGCACCCTGGCCCACGAACAGGTGCTGGAGCATTTCCGGCAGGCCGACTGCTTCGTGCTCGGCTGCTAGGTCGCCGCAAGCGGCGACCGGGACGGTATCCCCAATGTGCTGGCCGAAAGCATGGCCATGGGCGTGCCGGTCATCGGGACGCGGGTGTCGGGCATCCCGGAGCTGGTGGACCATGAGCAGACGGGCCTCCTGGTCGACGCCACCAAGCCCGAGGAGCTGGCCGCCGCCCTGAAGCGCATCGTGACCGACCAGCCCCTGCGCGAGCGGATCATCCCGGCGGCCCGGGAACGGGTCACCCAGGTTTTCGACAACACGAAGCTGATCAAGGAACTGGTCGTTTTGTACCGCAACCTCACCCATCTGTAGGCAACTCATGCGCGTCGCCTATTATCCGTCCTTCCGCGCCCTGGATCACGTCCGGTCCTCGGGACTGGTCTCCATCGCCCGGGACGTGCGCGCGGCCATGCAGGCCGAGGGCCACGAGGTGTTCGTGCCTCTCGTCCGGTCCATGGAATGGATTTATTTGCGCCCCGCAGCCTGGCCGGGCACCCTGCGCGAGGCATGGCGGGCGGGCACGATGCTGCGCCGCGAACGCCCGGACTGCTGGCTGACCTATCATACCTATTACAGGGGTCCGGACATCATCGGTCCGGTGCTTTCACGGCGCGCCAACATCCCCTATTTCATCCTGGCGGCGTCCTACGCCACCAAGTACCGCAAGCGCCTCAAAACCTGGGCCGGATTTCATCTCAACAGGCGGGCGCTCCTGCGGGCGGACATGGTCTTCGTCAACAAGCTGCGCGACTTCCGGAACCTGGGCCGCCTGCTCCCGCCGGAGCGCGTCACGTACATCTGCCCCGGCATCCGCACTGAGGTCTTTCCTCTGGATGCGGCCGTGCGCGAGGGGATGCGGACGCGGTTGCGCTTCGACGGCAAGGTAGTGGTGGTCACGGCGGCCATGATGCGTCCCGGGGTTAAAGAGGATGGCATCGCCTTTG
>CAXNFJ010000292.1:0-3812 GCA_964201165.1 Desulfomicrobium sp. | reverse complement strand
TGCGGCCAGTTCACGGCGCAGGAACAGCTCCTCGCCATCAAGGCGAAAAACGGCTTCAACAAGCGCCTTATCCCTTCCCGGCCGAACCAGATCGGCCGAGATGCGTTCGCCGAGAATAAAATCCAGGGCGCGCAGGATAAAAGACTTGCCCGCCCCGGATTCGCCCGTGAGCACGTTGAGGCCCGGACAAAACTCCAGCTCCACATCGTCGATGAGGGCTAGATTGCGAATGCGCAATGTTTCAAGCATATCCGCCTTGTACTTATGGTCAGTGCGTTGCCGAAAAGAACGCCGGCCGCAGCAGGACGCGAATCTGGCCGGATTCGTCCATGGCCGCAAGCATCTTCAAAAATCGCCCTTCCTGCCCCTGGCGCGCGGCTTCGTCACAGGCCGCGACGAGCTCTTCCAAGCCCTGCCGAACACGGAATGCGCGGCAATTCGCCATCCCAAGCTCCAGCCCAAGGCGCCAGTTGCGAGGTTCGCGCAAGGCCAGATAGGACAGGGCCTTGAGCCGCAGACCGTCCCACCCGCTGTCCCGAGCCAAAATGCGGGCCATGGACCTGTACACATCCACGTTCGTTGAGTCTTGCTCGCTGGCCAGAACCAGGCACTCCAGGGCCGAAGCCGGCAAGTGCTCATGAGGATTGAAGACACGTCCGGGCCTGAAAAGATGACCCGTGCGTTGTAGCTCCCTGGCCCAGGCAAGGCAAATGGAAAGCTCCGTGTCCCCGGGATCCGCGGCTGCCGGCGCGCACTCGCGTTTGTGGCGCAGAAAGAAAAGGCGGGACAGAGACAGTTGTCCATGCGCAAGGGCACCCATCCCCCCGGCCAGGTTGACTTCCAGGGAGGATGCGTACTGCCCGCTATCCGCCACAGGCACGGCCATGCGCAAGAACTCGTCCCGACCGGCCTTGGCCCGCAGGCGCAACAGGACGGCCAAGACCTCGTCGGTCAGCGGCAGGCTGGACAGCCCGCCTTCCATGACCGTGGGATTCATGGCCAAGCGTCCGGACTCCCAGAGGTGAAAGAGGGTCAGCCACCAGGCAATGCCCGCCTTCGGTCCCGTTGCGGCGTGCCGGGGGATGCCCGTGATCGCGTCGAGCAGCGTCGCGGCCCGATGCGCCGGCAGATGTTCGCGCCGGACCCGCTCCCAGGCCCGCAGGCCCATGAGCCGGGCCTGCGCATCGTTGGTGTGCAGACGCGTGACCCAAGCCGCGAGTTCGGCCCCGTCGCGGTACACGGCCACCTCTTCGTCCGGCGTGAACAATTCGTCCAGACCGGGAATGGCGGGATTGACTACCGCGCATCCACAGGATGCGGCTTCGAACAAACGGAAATTGACTTCGCCGAAAATGGACTCATTGGGGACGATACGGCTGCGGTCGTAGAGGTCGAGCATGGCCTTGAAACCGAGATCCTGCCGCACCCGGACCTCGCCAACCTCTCCCAGCACGTTCAAAAACCACTCCCGCACCGGGCGCTCCGACGTGACCCGGCCCACAAAGACCATGCCCTGCTGCCGATCCTCCCACGGCGCCCGGCCACGCTCCGTCCCATGCCAGGGCAGCCACTGGGTCGAAGAAATGCCCCGGCCTTCGAACCAGGGCAGCCAATGTTTCTGGGTCGAGCAGAACAGGTCGAAAAGCCGGGCATAGTACTGATGCCAGAAGCTGTTCAAATGGGTGTCGATTGACCAGAAGACCTTGGGGCAAGGCAGGACATCCAGGTCGGCGATGAGGGTCCGGGGACCGAGGGTTTCCTGCTGGATGAAAAGATCGGGCACAAAATCGCCCAGAAACGGGGAAATGCGGACTAGGCCGGACGGAGGACGCACATCGAGCACCGTATGCCCAAGGGCGGCCAAGGCCTGGCCCAGACTCAGGTGCACGCAGACAATGTTCATGATCCGGTCCGCACCATCTCCCCGGACTCGAAAAGCCCGGCAAAGGCGGGCGTCCGGCACAGCCGCCGCCACTCCAGGGCCGCAAGACATCGGCCCTGCTGGAGGATGAGGCCGTGGGTCAACAGTTCATCCATGAACTCCGGAGAGTGAGTGGCCAGCACCAGGGTCCGGCCCTGGGCGGCCCAATCCCGCAACAGGGCGACCATGCGGGCCTGCCAGGATGCGTCCAGCCCCGAAAAAGGCTCGTCCAGGACCAGCAGATCCGGCGCATGCACAACGGCGCGGCCCAGCATGACCTGCCGGGCCTGACCATAGGACAGGGAATCAAGGGGCCGATCCAGCCATTCCCGCATGCCCCAGGCCAAGGCCAATTCCTCGGCCTGGCGGACCTGGTCGGGGACAAGGCCCCGATGCACGCCCAAACCGTCGCACAGGCCCGAAAGGAGCACGTCGCGGCAGGTGGCCCCGGGCTCGATCCGTTCTCCGATCCACGGCGCCAGAATGCCGATGCGGCCCCGCACCTCGGCCATGCGCGCAAGGCCTGACTGCCCGAACCAGCTCGCCTCGCCTCCGGGCCATGCCCGGCGATACCCGGTGATAAGCTGTAGCAAGGTGGATTTGCCTCCCCCGTTGTGACCCAGCACACCCCAGCATTCTCCGGCCCCCACGGTCCAGGACAGATTGTCCACGGCCACGCGCCCGTCCAGGACCACGGAACAGGAGTGCAGTTCGACGACTGTTCCGGGCCGGGTCTGCTCAGAACCGCGATCCGGTAGGTCCAGTTCTCCGGGTCGCACCCGGGAGGGCTGCTCCACCAACCGCCCGTGCTCCAGATAGATACGCCCCCGGACCTCTTCCGGAACAGGCAGAAGCCCGTGACCGCTGACCACAAGACGTGTCCGGCCCGTGGCGGCAATCCTGTTCAGGGCATCGAGCAGGCGCATTTGTCCTTGCCGGTCAAGCCCTTGGGTCAATTCATCCACGGCCAGAAGTTTCGGACCGGCGATGAGCGCCCTGGCCAGCAGGGCCCGCTTGGCCTGTCCTGTGGACACCGCCCGCATGGGACGATCCAGGACCAGACCCAGACCCATTTCCAGGCCCAAGGCCCGGGCCTGTTCGCGTTCGGCTTCGGAGGCCGGTTGATACAAAAAAGGAGTATTGCGCAACCCGGCGCAGATCACTTCCCAAATCGCCACGCGCAGATCATGGCGCTGGTACCAGTCCGCCATGGTCGGAGTGACGAGGCGCACATGGGGCCGCACGCCGATAGGCGAGAGCGAATCTTCGCCGTAAAGCCGGTAAATGCGTTTCCCGCCACTGCGCTGCGAAGGCCACAGCTCCCCCACCAGCAGGCGCAACAGCGTGGTCTTGCCCGCTCCGTTGTCGCCCAGAACGGCAAAATGACCTCTCCCGGCCAGGGTCAGGGTCAGGTCGTGCAGGACGCGGGTCGTTCCCAGGTCCACATCGACGTGATCGAGCTGAATCTCAAGACTGTCCATTCTTCCTCTGAATTCAGGCACAAGAACCAGGACTCGCGGCCACTCCGGGAGTTATTGACGCTGCAGCAACTCCATGTCGACGGTCAGGTCAATGGTCTCGCCGAGGACCCCCATCTGGGTCCATTTCTCTTCACCCACGTGAAACTCCAGACGATTGATGGAAAAAGCCGCATGCAGGCCAAGCACCTTGGTTTGGGGCATCTTGTCCGTGACCGGATGATCCTTGATGCCGAGCACCCGCAGAGGAACCTGAATCTCGGCGGTGACGTCCCGAATGGTCAGATCTCCGGTCACGAGCAAGGTGTCTCCGTCTTCGCGGGTGATCTTCTTGGAGGCGAAAATAATGCGGGGCGAACGCTCCACATCCAGAAAATCGGGGGTGCGCAGATGCTCGTCGCGCTCGGCCACGC
>CAXNFJ010000291.1:0-3832 GCA_964201165.1 Desulfomicrobium sp. | reverse complement strand
GAGCAATCGGCATCATGTTCTATTCATTAAAGGAGGCTTGTATGATCTTCGTGCTCCCGGATCTTCCCTTCGCCAAGGACGCTTTAAGCCCGTGCATCAGTGCCAAGACCTTTGATTTTCATCATGGCAAACATCATCAGCTGTACATCGACAATACCAACAAGCTGATCGCGGGCACCGACCTTGACGGCAAAACCCTGCGGGAAATAATTTTGGCCACGGCCAAAGACTCCACCCGGACGAGCGTTTTCAACAACGCGGCCCAGGTCTGGAACCACTCTTTTTACTGGCAATGTCTACGGGCAGGCGGTGGCGGAGCACCCACCGGAGCCATCGCCGAAGGCATTGCCCAGGCCTTTGGCAGTTATGAGAATTTCGCCAAGGCCTTCAAGGAAGCCGGCATGACCCAGTTCGGAAGCGGATGGGCGTGGCTGGTGGAAAAAGATGGCAAGCTCGAGATCATGAAGACCGGCAACGCCGATACGCCCATGGCGCACGGCGCCAAGGCCCTGCTCACGGCCGATGTTTGGGAACATGCGTATTATCTTGATTATCAGAACCGACGGGCGGATTATCTGCAGGATTTTCTGGACAAGCTGATCAACTGGGACTTCGTCAATCTCCAGTTGCGGAAGAAATAAGTCCGTCCCCAACAAAAAAGGCGGCTTAACAGCCGCCTTTTTTGTTGGAAAAAACTGGACAGTCTAGTCGACCGTGGGCTTGATCACGGATCCAGTGCGGATGCACTGGGTGCAAACCTTCAGCCGTTTCACTTCGCCGGACTTCAGCTGAGCGCGCACAGACTGAAGATTGGGCATGAAGCGCCGCTTGGTCTTGTTGTTGGCATGGCTGACATTGTTGCCGACCTGGGGTCCCTTCCCGCAAATATCGCAAACCTTTGACATAACGTCCTCCTAAATAGTGCTTAGATATCTTAGCTGTCATGGCCTGGCAGCTCCGAGACCTTCCGGCAGGCCATGATCATGTTTTGCCGCCAGAGGAATTTGCACCCATATATCTGGCCGCCGGGAATGGCAAGTAAAAATCCTTGACAGGAAAAAGAAGAGACATATACACGTTCCGATTCGAGGTGCACTCATGGTTGAACTATGGATTGGGCTGACAAGTCTCCCGGCGCATGGCCGGGAATTTTCATTTGATGATCAGAACATGTGGCGTGAACTCTGGCTTGAATTCCAGTATGATCTGGAAATCATCGCCCCCATGCTGTCCACGCTGAACATCGTTCCGCAACCCAATGGCTACCTGATCCAAGGGCGCATCACCGGCATCGTGAAGGCCATGTGCCACCGTTGCCTGGAAGATGCCGTCATCGAGTTCAATCATGACTTCGACGCCTATGAATTCCATGAGGACGCCGACGTCATCGAAGGCGAACCCAGCCATCTGCGCAACATCGACACCGGCTGGGAACTGAACGTGGCGGGCCTTTTATGGGAAGAATTCCTCCTGGCCTTGCCCGAAAAAATACTTTGCGCCGACTCGTGTTTGGGGCTATGCCCGCAATGCGGAAAAAACAGGAATATGGAACAGTGCGCCTGCAGCAAGCCGGACGGCCAATCTCCCTTGGCCAAGGTGCTGCAAGGCATTAAAATTAAAACCAATTAGATTGCATTCAAGATAGAGGTGCCATCATGCCATTGCCCAAGAAGAAAACATCCAAGTCCAGAAGAAACATGCGCCGTTCCCACGACCACGTCGCCATCCCCAATGTCGTGTACTGCGAATGCGGCGAAGCCAGCCTGTCCCATTGCATCTGCCCCGGATGCGGCAAGTATAAGGGACGTCAGTATACCAAGGCCGCAGATGCCTAAAGACATCTGTCTCGCCGTGGACGCCATGGGGGGAGATTTCGGCCCGGAAGTCAATATTCCGGGCTCCCTGGCGGCGGCACGTGAGACTGGAGTCAGGTTGATCCTTGTGGGTGACGAAGCGGCCATTCGCATGGAGCTCGACAAGCACGTCCATACGGGCGTGAATTTCGAGATCGTGCACACCACCCAGGTGGCCGGAATGGCGGAAAAGCCTTCGGACATCCTGCGTCGCAAGAAGGACAGCTCCATGCAGGTGGCCTTTCGCTTGGTGCGCGACGGTCGGGCGCATGGCGTGATCACAGCCGGCAATTCCGGGGCGGCCCTGGCCTGCGGCATGTTCATTCTCGGTCGCATCAACGGGGTGGACCGCCCTGCGCTGGCCTCCATCCTGCCGACGCTGAAAAATCCCATCGTACTCATCGACGTGGGCGCCAACGCGGATTGCAAGCCGTACAATCTGGTCCAGTTCGGTCTCATGGCCGAAGTGCTGGCCCGGCACGTGCTTGGCATTGCCAACCCCAAGGTTGGCATCTTGAGCATCGGCGAGGAAGAAGGAAAGGGCAACTCCCTGACCAAGGAAGCCTACACGCTTCTGAAAAGCTCCTCCCTCAATTTCGTCGGCAACCTTGAGGGCCGTGACGTCTTTACTGGCGAAACCGACGTCATTGTCTGCGACGGGTTTGTGGGCAACGTGGCCCTGAAGTTGAGCGAAGGGCTGGGTTCGGCCCTGGCCTCCATGCTCAAGACGGAACTGAAAAAATCCATCTGGTCCCGACTGGGAACGCTCATCGCCCTGCCCGCCTTCAAGCGCTTCGCCAAAAAAATCGACTATGCCGAGTACGGCGGCGCCCCCATTCTGGGACTCAACGGAATCGCCATTGTTTGCCATGGCGCATCCAACGCCCGCGCCATCACCACGGCCCTGCAGCAAGCCGCAATCTTCGTTCAGAAAAAGGCAAACGATCACCTTGTACAAGGTCTGCACGCCAACACGGAGCTGAGCCTCTTTTCCCGAACCGGCCAAGCTTCCGCCCTCAGACAGGAAGCCTCGGCACTCTAGCTTTGGACCTTGACGCATTACATCCGCAAGGAATGTAGGAATCCTCTCATGTCTTCACAATGCTTCATCACCGGACTGGGCATGCACCTGCCCCGGACACTCGTTACGAATTCGGATCTGGAACGCATCGTCGACACTTCCGACGAATGGATCAAGACCCGCACCGGCATCGGTTCCAGATATTTCGCCGAGGCGGACGAGCCCTGCTCCGTCCTGGCCTACCACGCCGCGTGCAAGGCTCTGGAAAACGCGGGGATGACCGCCCAAGATCTCACCCATATTTTTGTCGGAACCTTTTCCGGAGACTACAATCTGCCTTCCACGTCCTGCCTGCTGCAGGACATGCTGGGCCTGAAAGGCATCCCCTCCTTCGACCTGGCCGCGGCCTGCTCCGGTTTCCTGTATTGCCTGGAAACGGCTCGCGCGTATGCGAATCTGTATCCGGAGGCCAAGATCCTGATCGTCGGCAGCGAAGTGACCACCTCGCGCATCAATTTTGACGACCGCACCACCTGCGTGCTCTTCGGCGACGGCGCCGGGGCCGCCGTGGTCACGGGCCAAGCCAATCCAGGCCGGATACAGGTTCTCGATTGCATGCTCAAAGCCGACGGCTCCGTGGGAAGCCTCTTGACCATCCATGGCGGCGGCTCAGCCTGCAAGCCTGTGCTCGGCCAGACCATCGGACCCGAATATTTCGTGCAGATGAACGGTCGGGACGTGTTCAAGTATGCTGTGCGCTGCATGTCCGAAATTTCAAGCACCCTGCTGGAGCGCAACGGCCTGACCGCTGCCGACGTGGATCTCATCATTCCCCACCAGGCCAACATGCGCATTATTGAAGCCATCGCCAAAAAACTGGATGTGAGCATGGACAAAATCTTCGTCAACCTTGACCGGGTCGGGAACACCTCGGCCGCGTCCATCCCCATCGCCCTGT
>CAXNFJ010000290.1:0-3843 GCA_964201165.1 Desulfomicrobium sp. | reverse complement strand
CCCCCATTTGACCCCGATCCGATACACGCCGATAAAGACATGCAGCTGCACCAGCGGGATGAGGAAAAGATAGAAGAGAAGCCAGCCGCCGCTCTGGACCCGGGCCGTTGATGTGGCGGCCAGGATGGCGCCGTCATTGATGTTGGTCCACATGTGGATGGCGCCCAGGATCAGGATGATCATGGCCGATCCCGCCTGCACGATCCACAGCCATGTGTCGCGGTGGTTCAGCAGGCGCGCGTCGCGCCACATGGCTTCCTGTCCTTCGATCCGGAATGGAATCTTGCGCGCGGCGATGACGAAGTGCATGAAAAAGAGGATGGGCACGAAAATGTGGGCCAGGGTATCGAGGTGCACGGCTTCGAGCGCACCGGCCACGCCATCGAGCGCACCGGCGCCGAAAATGATGGATGCGGTCAGGAGTGTGTGGAAGGCCATGAACAGGACAAGACCGGCGCCGGTAAGCATCTGGAGCCAGTCGAAGTACGCATCCCGGCGCCCTGGGCGCGCGACATGCATGGTGGCATCAACGGACATACTTCCTCCGAAGTTGCGGAGCCAATGCATTGATGACTCCTGGTTGAACAACCAATTTGTTTTTTTGGCGACGATGGGACTTTGAAAAGTTTCGGAAATGGAAATTTTGTTGGAAGAATTGCTAGTCGATTAGGATTGATCGGTCAATCATGTATCGGGAGATACGTGGAAACTCTTGGCCTACTCATGTTTGCAACATTATGAAAATATTAGTTTAAAGTATCTGGAGGAATCATGGGTTCACAATCGCTACGTTTGACGGTCGGCGGCATGCACTGCGCTGCTTGTTCGTCCCGCATCGAAAAGGTTGTCGGAAGCATGACCGGAGTTGACGCTATTTCCGTTAATCTGGCCACCGGAGACATGGATCTTCGTTTTGACCCTGAGGGCGTGGGCTTGGAGCAGGTTTTGGCGCGGGTGCGGGATCTGGGTTTTTCCGTTGAGCCTCCGGCGACAGTAAGTACCCTCGCGCTCAAGATCGGCGGCATGCACTGCGCGGCCTGCTCTTCACGCATCGAACGCATCACGGGCCGCATGGAGGGCGTGACGGAGGCCAGCGTCAATCTGGGCGCCGAGAGCGGACGTTTCGTTTTCGACCCCGCTCTTGTCTCGCAACGCGCCCTGCGCCAGGCCATTCACGATGCGGGCTTCACCACGGAGCTGCCGCGAAAGGAGCGGGCAGAGGACGAGGAGGCGCGGATCACCGCCCGGCTTGAAGAGAAAAAGCGGGTCGTGCTGTGGTCCATGGCTTTTGCCTTGCCGCTCCTTGTCCTTTCAATGGGGCACATGTGGGGCCTGCCTCTTCCGCACTTCCTCGATCCCATGCATGCGCCGGGCACCTTCGCCCTGGTCCAGCTGCTGCTGACCCTGCCCGTGGTCTGGAGCGGCCGCAGCTTTTACCTGATCGGATTTGGGGCCCTGATCCGCCGCGCCCCGAACATGGATTCGCTGGTGGCCGTGGGCACGGGCGCGGCCCTGGTCTATTCGCTGTGGAACACGATCGAGATCTGGCTGGGCGTGGACGCCATGGCCCGCGTCATGGACCTCTATTACGAATCGGCGGCCGTGCTCATCGCCATGATCTCGCTCGGCAAATTTTTCGAGGCCCGGTCCGTGTCGAGGACCACGGGCGCGGTGCGGGCGCTCATGGCCCTGGCTCCGGACACGGCCACCTTGGTGGATGGCGGGGACGAGCGCGAAATCCCGGTGGAGGAGATCGAGCCCGGCGATCTGCTGCGCATCCGGCCCGGCGAGCGCCTGCCCGTGGACGGGGAGGTGGCGGAAGGGCAGAGCCATGTGGACGAATCCATGCTCACGGGCGAGCCCCTCCCCGTTCGCCGCGGTCCCGGAGACCGCGTTTTCGGTGGCACGCTGAACACCACGGGCGCGTTCGTCATGCGCGCTTCCCTCGTGGGCGAGGACACCATGCTGGCCCGCATCGTGCGTCTGGTGCGCGACGCCCAGGGCTCCAAGGCTCCCATCGCCAGCCTGGCCGACACCATCAGCTATTATTTCGTGCCCGTGGTCATGGTCCTGGCCGTGGCTTCGGGCCTGGCCTGGTACCTGCTCAGCGACGAGCCCTTCGTCTTCGCCCTGCGCATCGCCATCTCCGTGCTGGTCATCGCCTGCCCCTGCGCCATGGGCCTGGCCACGCCGACCTCCATCATGGTCGGCACGGGTCGGGGCGCGCAGCTGGGCGTCCTGATCAAGTCCGGCCGCGCCCTGCAGCGGGCCGGTGAGTTGGGCACATTGGTCTTCGACAAGACCGGTACCCTGACCGTGGGCAAGCCCGTGCTGGCCGAGGTCTGGCTGGCCCCCGGCGCGGCCTTGGGCAAGGACGCGCTGCTGCGTCTGGCCGCATCGGTCGAGGCCTTGTCCGAGCATCCCCTGGCCCGGGCCGTGGTCGCAGCCGTCCCCGGCCAACTGCCCAAGGCCGGGGAGTTCCTGTCCGTGCCCGGTCAGGGCGTGACCGCCACGGTCGAGGGGCAGCGTGTCGCCATCGGCAACGAACGGCTGATGCAGACCGGGAATCAGGGTCTGGACGAGGCGAGAGCGGCGAGGGAACGCATGGAGGAAAACGGGGCCACTGTGGTGCATGTGGCGGTGGACGGGTGCTTGGCGGGCCTCCTGGCCATCAGCGACCAGCTTCGTCCCGAATCGAAGGGGGCCGTGCAGCGTCTGCGCGATTTGGGAATGGAGATTGTGCTCCTGACCGGAGACTCCGAGCGCGCGGCCCAGGCCGTGGCTCGTCAGCTCGGCATCGGGCGGGTCATCGCCGGGGTGCTGCCGGACCGCAAGGCCGAGGTGATCGTCGATCTTCAGAAGGAGGGCCGCGTCGTGGGCATGGTCGGGGACGGGATCAACGATGCCCCGGCCCTGGCCCGGGCCGATCTGGGCGTGGCCATGGGCGGCGGCATGGACGTGGCCCTGGAATCCGGGGACGTGGTGCTCATGCGCGAGGACCTGTCCGGCGTGCTCACGGCGCTCTCCTTGAGCCGGGCGGTCATGCGCAACATCCGCCAGAATCTTTTCTGGGCCTTCGCCTTCAACACCATCGGCATTCCCGTGGCCGCCGGGCTCCTGCATCTCTTCGGCGGGCCGACCATGAGTCCCATGCTCGCCGGCTCGGCCATGGCCACGAGCTCGGTCATCGTCGTCAGCAACGCCTTGCGGTTGCGTTTTTTTGCTCCGCCCCCTACATAAATGCAGTATTGTAAAAGTGTATGCGGTTGTTGTCTCTGCATGGAGCGGACATCATGGACAAGAGTATCGAGCACGTCCTCCCGGGCGAAATTCTGGCCGCGGATGTTGTGGACCACGGAGGCCGACTTCTTTTCTCCAAAGGCGCCCTGTTGACGGAAAACGTCATCGCGGCCTTGCGCCAGCGCGGGGTGACCGTCATCGCCGTTGCGGGGGGGCTTGTCCCCTTGAACGCCGAACTCCTGGAAATAGCCACGAAGCGGGCACGCACGTTCTATGCGGGGCATGATCTGGGCATGTCTCCGGGACCGATCCTGCTCGGGTTGCGCACGGAAGCCGAAGCGCAGCGAATGGAAAAGGGACTTCCTCCGTTGCTGCGTGAATGCAAGGGTCCGACCGGCACCGTGTATTCCCCCCAAGATTTGCCCATTTTCTGCCTGGAAAGTTTCGAGCCGCCTCAACTGTCCGCCGTGGCCTACGAATTGAATCGTGCTTTGTTCTCGCCGGAGCCCTCCAGCCAGCAGATTGTGGAGATCATCGGCCGCAGTCCCGGGCTCACGGCCCGCCTTCTGCGACTTGTCAACACGCCCCTGTACGGGTTCCAGG
>CAXNFJ010000289.1:0-3844 GCA_964201165.1 Desulfomicrobium sp. | reverse complement strand
GGTGTTGTAGTAGATGTCATGACGCTTGCTGATAGCGGTTTCGTCCTGATCGTCTGCACGAGTGGACAGAGCACCGCCACAGACGCGGCAGGTGTCGCCGTTAGGCTTGATAGCGTCGATGAAGATGTTGTTGGGGTGGTTGTTGTCGTTCTTGCAGAGGCGACGGCCCATGATGCGGTTCTTGGCCACTTCGCGGGGCAGGAGGATCTCAATGACGAAGTCCAGCTTGACGCCATCGGCCTGCAGGGCTTCCCACAACTTCTGGGCCTGCACGATGGAACGGGGGAATCCGTCCAGCAGCCAGCCGTTGGGGCTGGAGTTCTTCAGCACGTCGAGGACCATGGGGATGGTGATGTCGTCAGGTACGAGTTCGCCACGATCGATGAAGGCCTTGGCCTTCATGCCCAACTCTGTGCCGCCGCCGATATGCTTGCGGAAGATCGCACCAGATTCGATGTGATCCAGGTCATACTTCTTCTTTGCCAGGGAGCCCTGGGTTCCCTTGCCGCTGCCATTGGGTCCGAAAATCAGAATATTCAAGGCGTAAACCTCCTGTAAAAAATTTCACAAAGTACTATAGCCAGCCCTTGAGCCTGTCAATCAAAGATCGGAAGCGCTCTTGTCAGGCGTGCTGGGCACGGATAGGGTCGTTACTCATCTGTACCTTGCGGAGGATCACATGGGACTTTTGGACGAATGGGGCGACGCCCTGGTGGAAGAAGGACTGCGTGAAGCGGCCGACACTTTTTTTGGCGCGCGCAAGGCCGTGGACGAAGAGATCGCCTTTTTTGAAACCCAGGTGGCCAAGCTCAAAACCCAGGCCGAGGAGATCCGCTCCTGGTTCGCGGGCCTCAATTGCCTGCTCGGTTCCGAGTCCAACACACGCCTCTTTTTCGACGCTCTCGGAGTGACCCTCGCCGATTCATCCCTTTACACGCATCAGGTCTGCAGCCTGCAATTCCGCCGGCCGCGCAGCTTCACCCGCAAGGGCCTTTACGCCAAGACCGTGTGGGAGGTCTACGAACCCCTGGCCCGCATGATCCATGCATACATGCACGGCGTCCACTACAACGATCCCCTCCAGTCCGGTCGAGTGCGGATCAGTCTGCACCATGCCCTGCTGCGCAAGCTCTGCGACGATATCAATGCCCGCATTGCCCGGGTCAATGAATCCAATCGGCCTTCCGAATCCCTGGGTTTTGCCAAGCGCTTGGATCAGGGGCTTGTGTTCAAGGAATCGGTCACCGGCGGCGGAGGCCAGACCTGGGCCCTGGACCAGGATCTGGCCTTTGCCCTGTTGAATTTTGATGCGTACGGGGTGCCTGCCTTTCCGGACCTGCCGATGGATGAGCGGGCCCAGTCCATTGTGAACGCTTCCTGCGGTCGTATTTTTGATCACCAGCGAGGGCACGTCAATGCCATTCTGGACGAGGTCTTCGACCCGGTCGATAAAAAGGTCTGTATCCTGGACCGAGGGTGACCCGTCTTTCCCAACCCCGGACCCTGGTCGTTTTGCCGAAAAGCTTTCTGTGGGCGGACATCCGGTCAGGAATGCGGCGGTTGTCAAAAATTGTTTCCGCCTGCTTTACGTCGGCCATGGATATGGCTATCTCGATGCAAATTCGGAACACTGAAAAGGGGAGAATCCATGTTCCCGCGAAGCTCGATCTTTCCCATGCTGCTCTGTCTCGTGCTGCTGGCCGCATGCTCCAACCCGTCTCCTCCACCATGCACCGATGCCCTCGGGTGCGTGGACATTTCCCCGGATGCCCCGGTGAAGCTCGGCGTCATCCAGTCCCTGAGCGGCGAGACCGCCGTCCTGGGCCTGGAGCAGGTTCGGGGCTTGGAACTTGCCCTTGACCGAAGAGGCAATTCGCTTCTGGGCCACGCAGTGGAATTGCTGATGGAAGACACGGGGTGCGCCGCGGAAGGCGGAGCCAACGCCGCGCTGAAAATCGTGGCCGATCCTCAGATCGTGGCCATATTCGGGACCACATGCTCGTCCGATGCCGCCACTGCGGCCGCTATCATGGCCCCATCCGGCCTGGTCATGATCTCCGGAAACAACAGCGCTTCCTACCTGACCTCCCGTCGGGGCAGGAAGGCCCCTAAATGGCAGCCCGGCTACTTTCGCACGGCTCCCAATGAGGAAGCCGCCGGCCCTGCAGCGGCCAGGCACGCCTTCGACATGGGACTGCGCAAGGCGGCCCTGGTCAATGACGGTGAAATCTACACCAAGGGCCTGACCAGTGGCTTTCAGGAGGAATTCGAAAGGCTCGGGGGGCGTATCGTCCTTGATGCCGCCATCACCAGCACCGATCCCAACATGGGGCCGGTTCTGACCGCGGTGCGCAATTCCGGCGCTGAGCTGATCTTTTTCCCCCTCTTTCAGCCCGACGGAAACAATCTTCTGCTCCAGGCCCGCTCCACCGTCGGTTTTGAAAAGATGGTGTTCATGAGCGATGGCGCCTTGATCGAGGCTTCCTTTCTTGATGCGGTGGGAAAAGCCGCCACAGGGATGTATTTCGTCGGCCCCACTCCGCCGCCCGCAACTCCCGAAGGTGAGCGGTTGGCTGCGGAGTACCAGGCCCGTTACAGTGCATCGGCTCCCACGATGTACTATTTGAGCGCCTTCGACGCCGCCGATATTCTCTTGAACGCCATGGAGAAGGCCGCGCGGCCCCTGCCGGACGGAACGCTGCGCATAGGTCGCCAGGCCTTGCGCGAGGCCATGTACGCCACGCACGGCTTCGAGGGCGTTTCCGGCCCCATGACATGCGACGAATTCGGGGATTGCGCGGCCCAGAGTTTTGACGTTCTGCGCCTGGATGATCCGAAGCTGGGCATCGAAGGCTTGAAGCGCAACGTTGTCTTCACCTTTGCCCCGGCATCCTGAGCATGACCAGTTTGTTTCAATCCTGGCGGGTCCTTGGCATCACCACCAAGACAACCATGGCTTTTTCGCTCTTGGCGATCCTGCTGATCGCCGAGTCGGGAGCCAACTATTTCGTGTTGCGCTCCGTGCGTCAGGCCGAATCGGAAATGATGCTCAGCTTGGAGATCAGGCAGCGCATTTTCGAGATGGATGGAGAACTGGAAAAGGCCCGGCGGCTGCACCGGGACTTTTTCATCAACTATCCGGAAATCGGTTTTTCCGAGGCCATGGACCGATTTTTCAAGCCGTCCCAGCAGGTCATCGGCAAGGTCGTGGCATTGAGCGAGGAGCTTCGGCTTCTGATCGCGACGGCGCCGAAGACGAACCCGCTGAACGAGCGCAAGGCGGACATCAATCTGTATTTGTCCACGGCCAAGCGCTTTTCGGACACCTTTGGGGAGCTGGTCGCACTGGTCAATGAAATGGCCGCGCCAGCCTCGGGCCTGCAACGCAGCCTGCGCTCCAGCAAGGAAGCTCTGAAGGTCTACACGGATCTTCAGACCGAAAGCCTGCTTCTTTTCGTGCGCATGAGCGCGCACGAGCAGGACTATTGGCTCTCGCGGCGACGCTCTGATCTGCAGGCGGCCATGAACGTGGCTTTTGAATTGGAGACGTTCTTTTCCGCATCCGAAAACGCCACCCAGGCCCAGCGTCTCCACGCGCAGGATCTGTTGAAGGATTATCTGCGTACCGCCCGCGATATCGCCGATGTGGACGCGGGCATTCGCGGCATATTCAGTGATTTTTCACTGCAAGCCAAGGCTGTGGATCCCATTTCCGCGAGTCTGAAATCCATTGCCTCGGCCGATGTCGCGGAGGCCAGGGCTCGTATCGACCGGGCCAATTTTATGTCCACCCTGGTCATCATGATCATGGCCGGAACCGCTCTGGTGGCCGCGCTCGGGGTCG
>CAXNFJ010000288.1:0-3847 GCA_964201165.1 Desulfomicrobium sp. | reverse complement strand
GAACAATCCGTCGCCATCGTTGAGACGGTAGTCTTTTTCCTTGGGCTTCGACTTTTTCACCAGCACGTCCGTCAGCATGGTTTCCTCCGGTGGATACGAGGGCGTTTCAAGCAAAACTCGAAAACCTTTGGTGTGCATTGGCTAAAGCGTAAAAGGTGGATACGGTCTGCGTGAGTTTGTGCTCGTATCCGCTTTTGTATCCACTTTCGGCGTGGCTTTCAATGGATGCAAAAACAGTATGGGACGTATGGGCAGCGAGGTGAAGGAAGGCTTGTTGCTTGAATTTATTGAGTTTCTTCTCTGAAAAAAGAACAAAAAAAAGGATTGCAGCGGTTTGCTGCAACCCTATTTTTTTATCACTGGTGCCGAAGAGAGGACTCGAACCTCCACCGGGGAACCCCGACTAGACCCTGAACCTAGCGTGTCTACCAATTCCACCACTTCGGCGTGACGTGAGAAGCGTGTTTATGTGAGGGGCATGGCTTTGGCAAGTGTTTTGTTTCAAGTTTTTCAAAAAAAAGTTATTTTTGCATGATTTGAGCTTGTTGGCGAGCATGCGCGGCAATTTTTCAAAGCTCCGGTCTGTGTTGAAGCCCGGGTCCTTTTGGTATAGACGCAAGCCAGCCTGTTGCTGGAGGAAAATATTACATGCATTGCGTCACATGGCCGGACCAGATCCGCGGCCTGGAAAAAGGGTCCTGCGTCACCATCGGCAATTTCGACGGGGTCCATATTGGACACCAGCGTCTCATTGCCCGCGTGCGCGACCGTGCTGCCGGTCTTGGCCTGCCGTCCGTGGTCATCACTTTTGAGCCGCATCCCCTGCGTTTTTTCACCGGCAAGAAGACCCCGCCCTTCATCACCCTGTATGAGCAACGGGCCGAACTCATCAAAGGGCTTGGCATCGACCATATGCTTTGTCTGGAATTCAATCAGAATCTGGCCAGCATGAGTCCCGAGGACTTTGTGCGCACCATCTTGGTGGACGGGCTGCGGGTCAAGGAATTGATTATCGGCTATGATTACGCCTTTGGCAAAGGCCGAGGTGGCAATTATGCCTTGCTGTCCGTGCTCGGGCAGCAGTGGGGCTTTGGGGTGGAGCAGTTGGAGCCTGTGATGGTCGATCAGGCCATTGTCAGCTCCACGCGCATCCGGGATCTGGTCGAAGCCGGCGACGTCTGGGGAGCCAAATCCCTGCTGGGCCGCTTTTACCGCGTCTCCGGGACCGTGATCCGGGGGCAGGATAGGGGCGGCCGTCTGCTCGGCTTTCCCACGGCCAATGTCCACCTCCTTGACGAGCTTTTCCCCAAGACAGGGGTGTACTGCTGCTGGGCCGAGCTGGAAGGACAGATTCATCCGGCGGTGGCCAACATCGGCTACAACCCGACCTTCGGCAACGAGGTGCTGTCCGTGGAGGTGCATATCATGGACCTGAACGCCGATCTGTACGGCAAGCACCTGAAGGTGCATTTCGTGCAGCGCCTGCGCGGCGAACGCAAGTTTTCGGGGCTGGATGAACTCAAGGCCCAAATCGGCAAGGACATTGCCCTGGGGCGGACCATCCTGGCCCTTCCTGAGGCCCGTCTGGTCTGAGGGCAGACGTGCGCACTTTTTTTCGTTCTCTGTTCAAGATTCCCGTGGAGCTGGCCCACAGCTACCATTCCATCCTGAGCTTCAAATGGCTGGCCCTGGGGGCCGTGGTCGGGGCCATGACCGGGCTTGGAGCCATTCTCTTCTATGTCGGCATCGAGTGGTTGCAGCATCTGCTGCTCAAAACCTGGGCCGGCTATTCCCTGCCCGGCCCGGCTGGCGAGGATCTGTTCTCCGGTCCGGCCGGTCCCTTCCGACCCTGGCTTCTTTTTATCTTTTTGGGCGGCGTGGGCATTTTCACGGGCTATCTCCTGCGTCGGTTCGTGCCCCAGACCCGTTTCGGCGGCACGGACGGGACCGATGCCATGATCAAAGCCTTCCATCGTCAGGAAGGGCATATCACGCCTTCCGTGCCGGTCATGAAGGTGGGCACGTCCATCTTGACCATCGCCGCCGGCGGCAGCGCCGGACGCGAAGGCCCCATCTCCCTGCTCGGGGCCGGATGCGGCTCCTGGCTGGCCGGGAAACTGCGTCTTTCGGCCAGGGAGCGGCGCATCCTGCTGCTGGCCGGCGCCGCCGGCGGGCTGGGAGCCATTTTTCGCGCGCCCTTGGGCGGGGCGCTCACGGCGGTGGAGGTCATCTACCGCGAGGATTTCGAGGCCGAGGCCTTGCTGCCGTCCATCATCTCGTCCGTGGTCTCCTACTCCCTGTTCACCCTGGTTTTCGGGGCCGAACCCATTTTCGGCATACCCAAATTCGAGTTTTCCGACATCCGCGAACTGCCTGTCTATGCTTTGCTGGGTCTGGTCTGCGCCGCTACAGGGTGGTTCTATGTGCGCACCTTTCGGATCATCAAATACAAAGTGTTCTGGCCCCTGACCGACCGGCTGGGGTTCGTGCCGGCGGTGGGGTTGGGGGGACTCGGCATGGCCTGCCTGGGCTACCGTTTCCCGGAGCTCCTTGGTGGGGGACAGGGCTGGCTGGAGATGGCGATGCTCGGCAAATTGTCGTTGACCATGATGGCCGGGATGATTGTCGGCAAGACCCTGGCCACGTCGGTGGTCATCGGGTCGGGCATGAGCGGGGGCATGTTCGCCCCTGCGCTCTTTGTCGGCGGCATGAGCGGCGGGGTCGTGGGGACCCTCGGGCAGCGGTTCTTCCCGTCCGTGGTGGCCGAGCCGGGCGGATACGTTCTGGTGGGCATGGCCGCTTTTTTCGCCGGCGTGGCCAATGCGCCCATCGGCCCTCTGGTCATGGTCTGCGAGTTGACCCAGGGCTACGGGCTGCTCGCTCCGCTCATGCTGGCCACGGCGATCACCCTGGTCCTGGGGCGCAGCGTTCCCTGTATGAGAATCAGGTGGGCAACAAATTTGAATCTCCGGCCCATGTCGGCGACGCGACCATCAATATCCTGGAGCGGGAACGGGTCGACGGGCATTACCGACCCGGCAGGGTGACCATCGTGGAAGAGGGGACTACTTTCGGAGCCCTGACCAACATCATCGTCAATTCCAATGAGCTTTGCTTCCCGGTGCGTGGAGCAGGGGACCAGATAACGGGTATTCTGGCCGTGCAGGACCTGCGCAAGGTCCTGTATGAGGAAACCCTGTGCGAGTTGCTGGTCGCAGGCGACGTGGCGCGCAAGGCTGTCTTGCTCCGGCCCGACGACGACCTTTATGCGGCTCTGCTCAAGTTCGTGGAGTCGGATTTGGGGCAGCTACCCGTGGTGGACAGCGAGGATGCCACCAAGGTGCTGGGAATGCTGGCCCGGGAAGACGTATTCACGGCCTATGCCAAGGTGTTGAAAGGGATGAAGGAGAACGCCTGAAAAGGCGCGTGCGAGTGATTTTTCAGATCGGTTGTGATGATTTTCGCAGTGAAAACACGAATCCCCGCCTGAGCGGGGATTCGTGTTTTCAAAACGTGTTGCGGGGGATTAAACCTTGGCGCCCTGCAGTTCTTCCGCCGTATAGCCCCAGCCCACATTGTGCGGAGCCAGGAGTTCCTGCTGGAAGAAGCGTGGCAGCTGGTCGTCTTCATCGGTGAAGCCGGCGCGCTTGTTGAAATCCAGTTCGTCCTTCAAACAATTCACGCCCAGACCCATCATCTCGTCCACGCTGTAATCCTTGCCCGTCAGCCCGGAGACCAGCTTGGCCATGCAGGGCACGCCCCGCGCGTCATCGAGGATGGCGAAGGCCACGAACAGGCACAGGCCCAGGGAATCCACGGCGGCCGTGGCGATCTGCAGATTTTTGGA
>CAXNFJ010000287.1:0-3849 GCA_964201165.1 Desulfomicrobium sp. | reverse complement strand
GACCATTTTTGCCGCAGCCCGTTTTCTGGAGATGATCTCGCCGCTGTGGGCCCTCGTGCTCATGACGGCGGTGGTGGTTTTCTCCGGGATTCTGGCTGTGGTGCAAAATGCGTCGGCCCTGGCCGTCTTTGGAGCGGCGGGCGGATTTCTGGCCCCCATCCTGTTGTCCACGGGTCAGGGAAGTCATGTGCAGCTCTTCGGCTACTACGCGCTCCTGAACGTGGGCGTGCTCGGCATCGCCTGGCACAGGACCTGGCGGGTGCTCAACCTGCTCGGTTTCGCCTGCACGTTCGGCATCGGAGCCTTGTGGGGAGCCCGGTATTATGCGCCGGAATACTTCCCGACCACCGAGCCTTTCCTGATCCTCTTTTTCCTCATGTACGGGCTCATTTCCATTCTTTTCGCCCGCGCCAGCAGCGAGGGCGAAAACATTCGCCTGGACAGCGCCCTGGTCTTCGGCCTGCCCCTGGCGGCCTTCGGGCTGCAGATGGGCCTGGTTCGGGACATGGACATGGGCGGGGCCTTCAGCTGTCTGGGCCTGGCCCTGTGGTACATTCTGCCCCTCAAGCTGTTCTGGAAGAAGAGCGGCGGCCTGCGCCTCCTGGCCGAAGCCCATCTCGCCCTCGGGGTGATATTTCTCTCCCTGGCCGTGCCCATGGCCCTGGACGCGAGCTGGACCGCCTCGACCTGGGCGCTGGAAGGCGCGGGGATGATCTGGCTCGGCCTGCGGCAAAAAAGGCTCATCACGCGGGTTTTCGGTCTGCTGCTGCAAGTGGGCGCGGCGGTATCCTTTGCGGCTTCGCAGCCCTTCTGGTCGTTTTCTCTGGACAGCGGACATCTGCTCGCCGGGCTCTTTCTGGGCCTGGGAGGGCTTTTTTCGAGCTGGAGCTACTGGTCCTTTCCCGCCGCACGGCGGACTCGGGAGGAGCAACTGCCCCTGGCGCTTGGCCTGTGGGGCGCTGTGTGGTGGTATGGCACCTGGTTTTACTGGGCCGGGGATCACGTCCATGCGCATCCGATCTGTCTGGCCGTGATCGTGGCCAGTCTTGGCGCCTGGTTTGTCCTGCACAGGCGGACGCAGTGGCCCATGCCCCGGCATCTTGCCCAGGCCACGGCCGTGCTGCTGCTCTGCGGAGCCATGATCTGGAACGGGCACCCCGGCGCGGATTGGGGCTGGCTGGGCTGGCCGCTGGCTCTGGCAGCCCACTTTGCGATTCTTCATGCACTGGAAGGCGGGTGGAATGACCGACTGCGCGGCTGGGTGCACACCGCAAGCGCGCTCCTGGTCAGCGTGTTGGTGCTGCGCGAAGCGCATTGGCAGGCCTTTCATTTCATCAAGGCCGGGAGTTGGGCCGACGGCGCCGCAGCCCTGGCCGGGGTTCTGCTCCTGCTCGGGATCGTCTTCCCCTGCGTGAACTGGCCCCTGCGTCGGCACTTTGCGGCCTATCTGCGCGCCGGGGCCGCCTTGGCTGCCGTGCTTGTCCTGTGGTGGGCGGGGGCGTGTTTTTCAAGCGGAGATCCCCGGCCCCTGCCTTATGTTCCGGTCCTGAACCCCCTCGATCTGACCCAGGCCCTGGTGCTGGCCGTCCTGGCCATCTGGGCGCGCAAGGCGGTGGAGCTGGATGCCCTGCGGGTTCGAAATTTCGAGCGTCTTCTGCCCGGATTTCTGGCTTTGGGATGTTTTGTCTGGATGAACGTGGTCGTGGCCAGAACCGTCCATTTTCTGGGTGATGTGCCCTATGCGGCAGAGGCCATGTTCCGCTCCGACGTGCTGCAGGCCGCCTACTCGGTGCTCTGGTCCATGGCGGCGCTGGGGGCCATGCTCCTCGGCTGGCGGCGCGGCAGGCGCAAGGCGTGGCTGGCCGGGGCCGGGCTTCTGGTCGCGGTGGTCGGCAAGCTCTTTCTCATTGATCTGGACGGGCGCGGCACCGTGGCGCGCATTGTGTCGTTTCTGGGCGTGGGACTGCTCATGCTGGTGGTGGGGTATTTTTGTCCGTTGCCGCCCAAGGAGGAAAAACCGTGATTTTGTTCATGTTGCTGGCCCTTGTTCTACCCTTTTCCGCCCATGCTTCGGGTCCCCTGGACTTTGCCCGGGGTTTTGCTCTCGAAGCAGAGCCGGGCTTTGCTCTGCAACGTCTGGAGCTGCCCTTTGAGGTCTACAACGCAAGCGTGCGCTCGGATCTGGGCGATCTGCGCATATTCAACGCCGAAGGCGCCGAGGTGCCCATGCATCTGCGCCGCATGGGTCCGGAGTTGGCGGCCGCGGAAGAGGTGCCTTTGCCCCTGTTTCGGGTCGGGACCAAACGTGAAGGTGCCCAGGACTTCGATTTTCGCCTGCACGTGCGCACTTCGGACCAGGGGGCCGTGCTCGAAACACGCATGATCCCGCATCCGGCAGGCGCGGATCAAGCCCTGCTGCTCGACGCTTCCGCCAACACCAAGGAACTCTCCGCATTGCGTTTTGAGCTTGGAGCTTCGTCCTCCATGCTTGTACGCGTTTCCGTACGCGGCAGTGACGACCTTTTTTCCTGGCACGCGGCCGGGGGCGGCGTCGTGGCCCGCATGGAACACCACAACGGGCGCATTCTGCAGGACAGGATCAATCTGTCAGGCAAGCGCTGGAAATACTATCTCCTTGTGGGGCAGGGGGACCTTGGGGCCCTCACCCATGCCGTCGCCGAGACGAGCCGGGGAGATTCGGGCATGACCCGCCGCTTTGCGCCGCTGACAGGCACGCTGATCAAGGCGGGGACGTACGAATATCTCCTGCCTCCCGCCTTGCCGGTGGATCTGCTGGACATGGAGGACGTGGACAATGCGGTGCTGGGCGTGAATGTGCTGGTACCGGCAGGGGAAGAGTGGCGCAGCGTGGGGCGCGGGTCGCTTTTTCGCATGACCGTGGACGGGCAGGCCCTGGCCGGGTCGGGTCTCACGTTGCGCGGCCCTTATGAACGATTCCGGATCACGATCGAGGGTGCGCCTGTGCCCTTGCGTGTCGGTTGGCTGGCCCATGAACTTGTTTTCATGCCCCAGGGGCCAGGGCCGTTCACCCTGGCGCTGGGCAATCCGTCCATCCTGCGCGGACCGGACATGCTGGCTCCCATGCTGCGGGAGCAGGGGATGGGGGATGTGCGCATGGGTACGGCGCGCCTGGGCGCGCAGGTAGCACTGGGTGGTCCGGATCGTCTGCGACCGGCCCCGAATTTCACGAAGATCGTGCTCTGGGCGGTCCTTGCCCTGGGCGTTGTCCTGCTCGGTTCCATGGCCTGGCATCTCGTGCGGAGCATGGACAAAAAATGACTTCCGGTGTGTTTTCGACGGCGTATGCACAGTCGTACAGGGGATCAGTTCAGCATGGCCTGCACGACCTGGACATTGCCCAGCACGTCCCGGATCAGCCCGGGGCTTAAAAGAATGTCCCGGGCTTCTTCTTTGGAAATGATTTCGCGATAACTGGGATCGAGTTGATCGAGCCCCCGCACATCGTCGAGCAAGGTGCCCTGCGGGGAAATGAGTTTGGCCACCTGGTTGGCCAGGAAAAGAACAGTCAGGTTCTTGGCGTGTTCGGCATTGCATTCCAGCTGTTGCACGGGAAGCAGCGAAGGCAGGTGGTGATTGAGAACCAGCAATCGCAACGATGCCGGAATGCTGCCTGACGTGGCCATGATCTGGGCAGCCTGGAGATGCGTGGTCGAGAGTCTTTCGTACTCCCTGGTCAGGGTTTGAGGAAATATTTCATCCAGTTCCGGGTCCTTCATCAAGAGAATAAGGACGAGCTTGCCGATGTCGTGCATGAGACCGGCGGTGTACAGCGTGCCGCTGTCCAGATCCTGCCTGACCTTGGCCATA
>CAXNFJ010000286.1:0-3851 GCA_964201165.1 Desulfomicrobium sp. | reverse complement strand
AGCACCCTGGATTCGGTTCGGACCGTTCTTGGCTGGTTTCTGGCGTGCGCTGGCCTGCTGGGCGGTATTTCCCTGGTGCGCGGGCTGCTCCTCTACTCCGGTGCCGAGCCGGTCAATGTTTCCGTTTTTTTGCTCCTGGCTGTTTTTCCGCAAGCAGCACTCTGCCTGTTCGCGGCCGGATTACTTGTGGCTCGCGGCCGGGGCGACTTTCGTATACCCCTGCGGCCCCTGTTTGTTCTTTTGTGGGGACGGTTTGGCCGGCTTTCACCCCAGGCGGGATTTGTACGGTCCCTTTTTCTGGGTCGGGGCTGGCCCGCCCGGATGCTGGCCTGGGACTGTCTGCGTCTGATGCATCTGGGCGGCCTGTGCCTTGCCCTCGGCTCCCTGGCCGGGACCGTGACCAGCGTCGCGGTCACGGATCTGGCCTTTGGCTGGCAATCGACCCTGCGGATCGGGGCGCACGGCATGCTTGCCCTGGTTTCGGGCCTGTCTCTGCCCTGGTCCTGGCTGCCCATGGAATGGGGCCTGGCCCCGTCCCTGTCGCAAATCGAAGGCAGCCGTATCATTTTAAAAGACGGCATCTCGACCCTGGCCAACGCGGATCTTATAGCCTGGTGGCCGTTTCTGGGCATGTGCCTGCTTGTCTACGCCCTGCTGCCCAGGTTCCTGCTCCTGGGTTTTTCCCATTGGTCCTTGCGCCGCTCGGAACGTGATTTTGTCCACCCCGACCTTGGGCGCATCGTGGATCGCATGCGCGCCCCCCTGCTCGGATCCATCAGGACGGGCGAGTCCTTGACCTCACCGTTGCCTCTTGATGCATCTCCTCGCGGGACGGGCGCAGATGTATATGCCGCGACCGAACCTGGAGCCGAAGTCGGCTGCGTGCTTCTGCTCCCGCCGGAACTTCAGGGCCGGGTCAGGGATGATGTCTTGGGTGAACTGGCGCAGCGTGTTTGCGGGTATCCGCTCTCTCGTGTTTTTTTGGTCGCGCTGGAAGAAGTGCAGATCCGGCGGGTTATAGGCGAATGCGCAGGGTTTGCCTGGACCGGCGGGTACGAACGGTTCGCGGTTCTGATCGAGGCGTGGCAGCCGCCCATTCGGGAGAATTTGCAGGCTTTGAAAATCCTTGGCCAGGAGAGCGGGCACAATCGAAGCCTGACCCTTGTCCTGGCAGGGCGTCCGTCTGCGGGAAACTGGTTGAGCGCACCGGACAGCACCGAACTGGCGGTCTGGACGGAAGCCGTGGAGCGCTTGGCGCCGCTGCGCGCGATTATCTTTGGAGCCGCCTCATGAGCATGGTCCCCGTCTTTGCCGTCATCGGCCACCCGAACGAGGGGAAGTCCTCGGTGGTTGCGACCCTGGTGGAAAACGACCAGATCCGCATCAGCCCACGTCCGGGGGAGACCGTGCAGTTCAAAAACTATCCGGTGACCATCGACGGACAGGAAGTCATCGCTTTCGTCGACACGCCGGGTTTTCAGAATCCCGTGCGGACCCTGGCCTGGATGCGCGCGTTCGAAGGGCCGGAAGAGGCCTTGCTGTCCGCGTTTCTGGGCGAGTTCGGGCATGATCCGGGCATGGCCCACGAATGCGAACTGCTGACTCCGGTGCGGGACGGGGCCGGGGTTATTTACGTGCTCGACGCTTCGCGGCCGTTGCGGCAGGTGGACCGGGCCGAAATGGAAATCCTGCGGCTGACCGGCAGGCCGCGCATGGCCATCCTCAATTGCAAGACCGGCGAAGAAGAATTTCTGGAGGAATGGAAGACCGAACTGCGCAAGCATTTCAACATGGTCCGCACCTTCAATGCCGTGCGGGCCACCTTTGCCGAACGCATGCGGCTCCTGGAGAGTCTGCGCGCCCTGGAGCAGGATTGGGAAGAAGCCCTGGGCCGGGTGCTTGATGTCTTTGCCCGGGACTGGAAGCGCCGCAATACCGAGTGCGCCGTCCTGGTCTGCGATTTTTTGAGGCGGGTACTGGGGCTGGTGGAGTCCACGAACGTGCGGGATTCCGATCGCACGGCCGATGTCGAGGCCCTGCTCGTCAAGCGTCTGGAGGAGCGTGTGCGGCTGGAGGAAGAACGCCTGCACGACCAGATTTGCCTGCAGTTTCGCCATGACCGTCGCTCTTTTGCCCTGCCCCGGCAGTCGGTGTTGCGTCAGGATCTCTTTTCCCGCACCACCTGGACCGTTTTCGGCCTGGACAAACGCAAGCTCGTGGCTGCGGCCGTGGCCGCCGGTGGAGCGGCCGGGGCCGCGCTGGATCTGGCCACCCTGGGGCACAGCCTGGGTCTTTTGGCTACGGTGGGTGGAGCCGCGGCCGGGCTGGCGGCCCTCTTCCAGGGGGAACGCCTGGTGCGGGGCAAGGTGCTGGGGCTGGATATCGGTCAGCGCAGCATGCAGGTTGGACCCCTGGGCACGGTGCAATGGATTTTCGTCCTGCTCGACCGTTTCCTGCTCCATTACTGGTATGTGATCCACTGGTCCCATGCCTGGCGGGACAAGGATTTTTCGCCACGGGAAGGGGAAGGGAAGCAGGGCCTGACAAGCACGTGGAGTCGTGAAGCCCGAGGACTCTGCGCGGAATTTTTCAAGGCCGCGACGACGGGCGATGAATCCAGGGCCATGGCCCTGGAAGAGGACCTGCGCCGTTTTCTGGAACGGGAACTGGAGCGGATGTCGCGGTTATAGCTCCTGGACCGTCCTGAACGGGCCGAGGCGGAGGGTTATTTCCGGTTCGCGGCCCACAGATGCAGAGACAGGACAAAGACGGCGGCGGTCTCGAAGCGCAGGATGTTCGGGCCGAGGCTTATGGGCACGAATCCGTTTTCCCGGAAGAGATCGGCTTCCCGTGCGTCAAGTCCTCCCTCCGGCCCCAGCACTGCGATGCTGCCTTGGGCATGGGTCAGGCTGTGAGGCTGGACGAGGGTGTCCTGCTCCTGTTCCCAGCACAGCACTTTGGAGCCGAAATCTTCCGTTGCGCGGATCACGTCCAGCGGTCTGGTGAACGTACGTATTTCGGGCAGCCAGACCGCGCCGCACTGCTTGGCCGCGGCCACGAGCTGCTTGTCCCAGCCTTCCTTGCCTTCCTCCGGGACATCTCCCTGGGAGCGGGCTCCTTGCCAGAACCAGACCGCCGAAGCGCCCAGTTCCACTGCTTTTTCGAGCAAAAAGCCGCGCCGCACTCCCTTGGACCAGCCTACGGCCAGGGTCAGGGGATGAGACGGCGCAGGGGCGCGATGTTCGGAGAGGAGTTCGAGGCGGCTGATCTTCTTGCCCATTTCGGTGATGCTGAACAGACCCGAGCGTCCCTTGCCGTCAAAAAGACGGATCGTGTCCCCGCTTTTGGCCCGCAGTACGCGGCCCAAGTGATGGGCTTCCTCGCCGTCGAGGGCGAAAGGCTCCCGCCAGAGGGCGGGAGCCAGGTAGAAGGAATTGAGCCGGGACATCTAGGCGAGTTTTTTTCGGGCCGTGCCGGCGGTGTAGAAGGGCATGTCCACGCGGGCGGCTTCGAGGGTCGTTTTCGGCCCCTTGACGGTGAAGGCGACCTGATCGGCCACGTCCGCGCACACATAGGCCAAGGCCACGCAGTAGCCCAGGCTCGGGGCGATGGAGCCGCTGGTGACCATGCCGACTTTTGCTTCGCCCACATAGACCTCGTCGTAATGCCGAGCACTGCGGCGACCGTCGATGCGCAGGCCGATGAGGCGTTCGCGCACGGTGTCCAGACCGGACTTGCCGATGAAATCGGCCTCGCTTTTGAGCATGGCCCCGTAGCCGGCTTCGACCGGGGTGTGCTCCGTGTCCAGGTCCTGTCCGTAGAGGGGTAGCCCCACTTCCAGGCGTAGGGTG
>CAXNFJ010000285.1:0-3858 GCA_964201165.1 Desulfomicrobium sp. | reverse complement strand
TGCCTTTGAAATTTATGGATTGAATTTTCAGGGCGATTTCTTCGATTTCCCGGAAGAGCTTCTTTATATCCGAAGGCTTGGAGGCGATGACCGGGTATTGCGGGGTGAACGTCAACGCCGGGGACAGATCCATTGAGCCGGCTTTTTGCTTGTCGATCTCCACGAACATGGCTCCGGTGATGCCGACGTTGGAAAGAGCGGCCACTGTGTTGGAAAAACGGTCTTTTTCTCCTGCGTGCTCGTCGTCAACCTGGATGATGACCTCAATGAGGTGATAGTCCGGGGCGATGCGGATGGCCTGGACCCGGCCCACGGGCACGCCCCGGTATTTGACCGGGGAGTCGACGCCGAGTCCCTGCACCGACTCGTCAAAATAGGTCACGTAGAGTTCACCTTTGCGCAGAAAGGAACTCATGCCAAGCCAGAGGATGGCCACGGTGGCCAGGATCAGGCCGGCGGTCATGAACAGGCCAACGGAAAAATTGACGCGAGCGGAAGCCATTATATCTCCAGTTCCGGCTGTCGATTGAAGAATTGGCGCACAAAGGGGTGGTCGCTTGTGTCCCGCAGCGTGCGCGGATCACCCTCGGCAATAATGGATTTGGTCTTTTTGTCGAGCATGATGACCCTGCCGGCGATGGTGAAAATGGAGGAGAGTTCGTGCGTGACCACGACAAAGGTCGTGCCCAGGGTCCGGTTCAGGCGCAGGATGAGGGCGTCGAGGTCGGCCGAACTGATGGGGTCCAGGCCGGCCGATGGCTCATCCAGAAACAGGATCTCCGGGTTGAGGGCAAGAGCCCGGGCAATGGCCGCCCGTTTTTTCATACCGCCGGACAGCTCTTCCGGCAGGTGGTGTTCATACCCCTCCAGGCCGACCTGGCGCAGTTTGAGGAGGACAAGATCATCGACGGCGCTCCCTTTTAAGTCGGAATACTCGGTGATGGGCAGGGCCACGTTTTCACCGAGGGTCATGGAGGAGAAAAGAGCGCCGCCCTGATACATGACGCCGACGCGGGTCAGGATCCGCCTGAAGGCGTCATCATCGTCGGGATTCATCGGCAGTCCGGCAATGGTGATGGTTCCGCTTCTGGGTTTGTACAACCCGACCAGATGCTTGAGCAGGGTGGACTTGCCGCATCCGCTGCCGCCCAGGATGACAAAAATTTCGCCGGGCTGGATGTCGAAATCTAGATTTTGCATGATGACCAATTTTCCGAATCCCATGGTCAGGCCGCGTACGGAAATGACAGGTGCCGTCATGGGCGCCAGTACCTTAGGATCACGGCCAGGATCGAATCCACCAGGACGACAAGGAATATGCCCGTGACCACGGCGGAGGTGGTGGCCTGACCGACGCTGGCCGCGCCGCCGCGCACTTGGTAGCCCTTGAAGCAGCCCACCGTGGCGATGAGCACGGCAAAGATGGCGCTTTTGAAAAGACCCCAATTGATGTCGAAGATGGACAAGGTGTTCATGGTCTGGGTCATGTACCCGTTGATGGTCAGATCCAGGGTGGACACGCCGATCAGCAGTCCTCCGGCGATGGCGAACATATTGGAAAACATGGCCAAAAGGGGCACCACCAGAACCGAGGCGATGAGCTTGGGGGCCACCAGGAACAAGGCTGGTTTGAAGCCCATGGTGATCAGGGCGTCCACTTCCTCGGAAACCTTCATGGTGCCGATCTCGGCGGCAAAGGCCGAGCCCGAGCGGCCAGCCACGATGATGGCCGTCATGATGGGGCCGAGTTCCCGGACCATGGACAGAGCCACCAGGGATGCCACGTAGATGTTGGCTCCGAATTGCTGCAGTTGCACCGCGGACATGAAAGCCATGATCAGGCCGAGCAGGAAGCTGATCAGCCCGACGATGGGCAGGGCGTCCACGCCCACCTGCTGCATGTACATGACCGTATCGTGCAGGCGGAGTCGGCCAGGATGGCGGAGCAGGGAGATGAGGGTCACGGTGACATCGCCCACAAAATTGACGTGTGCCATGGCCTGATCCACGACAACCATGGTCTTCATGCCGAACCTGATCATGAAATTCGGTTTTTTCCGTTTGATGGGGCAGGATGCGGGCGGTTCGTCCAGGCGCAGAAAAGCCATGAGATCCCGGACATGGTCCGGGATTCCGCCCAAATCCAGGCCGCTGTCCTGTTCCGCCGCCATGCGCCGTAATTGAATGATCACCAGGGTGCCGCAATCATCCATGCGCGCGATTTCGCTCAGATCAACTTGAATCCGCCTGGGAACAGGGCGGGGGATTCGGGTCAGTTGTTCCAGGATGCCCGGGGTCGTGTGCAGGTCGAGCACGCCGCGAAGACCCAAGGATAGGGTGTCCGGCTGCGTTCGAATGGTGAGTGTGGCTGTGCTTGTCATGGGTGGTCGGCGGTGCGCGATGTCCGCCCTCCATAGCTCAGGGGCGGGAGGCCGTCTACAGCGATGCGGGTTCGGAATGCGCATTGGGACGTAATTCTCGTTCTTGAATACATGGCCAGTGTATGAGAAAGGGGGATATCTCGGAAGCGTTCCCCGTCATGGACGCTTCGCCATGAACGCGCCGCTGTGGCGGCAAACCTCCAACCGGAAGAAATTCATGCTTGTGCGTTTTTTTTGTCTGCTTACCGTGTTGATTCTTGGATTCGCGGCTCCGCTCCGCGCCGATGACCTGCAGCCCATCCCGGACTCCCTGTATCCGGGCCTTGAATATCTTTTGACCGTTCCGAAGGCGAGTGCGGACATTGCGCCGGATAAACTGTCTGAAATTGTTGGCTTTGTTGGTTCAGCTGCGGCGGACACCAGCATGTCCATGCAGGACCGGGACAAGGCTTCGGGTGCCTTCCATGCCTTTACCCTGCGCGGGGATCTGGCCCGGGTGGTGGGCTATGTCTACAATCCGGATATCCCCATCTACGTGACCATGCCCTCCTCGGTGCGTGAGCAGGAATGGCTGAATCCGGCCACTCGGGACGCCCTCAAGCGGCTTCCCCAGGCCGTGGAGCAGGGCGGCACCATGCTGGTGCGCGGCGCGGAACGGGAAATCATCACCCCCGATGCCAATACGGGCGGATATTACGCCTATCATCAAGACAGGGCCGTGACTGTTTTCCAAGGCCCGACCGGTCCGGTGCTGGTTTCCGTGGGCTGTCAGACCGAGCCTTCGGAGATTGGCAAGAAAGGTTTGGTGGTAGGAAAAGACGCAGACTGGAATTACCTGTATTCCGACGAGACCGGCTTGACCAAGACCGGCCTGGGCTGGGTGGATTCCTACATGTATCATGCCCATTCGATACTTGTTTTTGTCGCCGACACCTCGGCCGGGGTCGTGCGGGTCGGGTCTTTCAAGTGGTTGAACGCTGGCTGGGCCAAGGTCAACATGGTCAAGCAAAGCCACATCATCAATGGCATCAAGCGCTTTGCCTCGGATTTCAAGACCGTGCTCGAATCTCCCCGCTTGCCCAAGGCCCAGGAGCTGGCCGACATGTACCGGGAACTGAAAGGGGACAGTATGGAGAGTCTGCGCCAGATGGTCGCCCCGTACCTTGCGGCCATTGCCCAGTCCGGAGCCTCCGATGTTTCTTCCGCCCCGTTCAAGGATCTACTGGCTTCGGGCGAATATTTGCAGAAAATGAGTAAGCAGGAGATGGTCAAGGTCGTGCTGAAGGAATTCTTGAAACAGCGGCTGGGCCGGGAAAATTTGATCAAGGTCGCCGAGGTGGCGCAGTAGCGAGCGACCCGGTCCTGATGTTCCGTTCATGCTGAAAAGTTCCGCCCCCGGCGGGATTGTTGTGGGAGCGCAATGCCCGACATCGCCTTTGAGTTCTGTCGTGTGGTCAGTGTCTGCCGTCCTGGTTCA
>CAXNFJ010000284.1:0-3873 GCA_964201165.1 Desulfomicrobium sp. | reverse complement strand
CCGTGGAATAGAGTTTTTTGGCAGGAATTTTTACGAGGCATCAAGAGGCATGGGCAGGCGGGCATGTGCTCGCCAAGAAAGATCCATGCCTGTGCAAAATAGTCAGGACTGCCCGTTGTGTCGACACGGGCAAATGAGGAATATAACGTGATCAGTGCCGGCGAAATTCGCAAACGATTTTTGGACTATTTTGAGGAGCACGGCCACAGCGTGCAGCCTAGCTCCTCCCTGGTGCCCCAGGATGATCCGACCCTCCTGTTCACCAACGCGGGCATGGTCCAGTTCAAGAAGATTTTTCTGGGCCAGGAAAAGCGCGACTATTCCAGGGCGGTCACGTCTCAGAAGTGTCTGCGCGTGGGCGGCAAGCACAACGATCTGGAAAATGTGGGCCGCACTGCGCGCCATCACACCTTTTTCGAGATGCTCGGCAATTTTTCCTTCGGTGATTACTTCAAGGAAGACGCCATCCGTCTGGCCTGGAATTTCGTGACTGTGGAGCTCGGCCTCGACAAGGAGACGCTCTTCGTCTCCATTTTCCGCGACGACGACGAAGCCGGCGCACTGTGGCAAAAGGTGGCCGGAGTGCCGGCGGAACGCATTTTTCGCCTGGGGGAGAAGGACAATTTCTGGGCCATGGGCGATACCGGCCCCTGCGGCCCCTGCTCCGAAATCTATGTGGACCAGGGCGCGGACATGGCCTGCGGCCCGGACTGCGGCATCGGCAAGTGCGATTGCGACCGCTATCTGGAAATCTGGAATCTGGTCTTCATGCAGTTCAACCGTTCCGAGGACGGGACCCTGACGCCCCTGCCCAAACCCAGCATCGACACGGGCATGGGCCTGGAGCGCATCACCGCCATCTGTCAGGGCAAGCGCTCCAATTTTGACACTGACCTTTTTCAGGGCCTGATCCAGACCATGGCCACGAAGGCCGGGGTGACCTATCGTCAGGGCGAGGATTCGGACACGGCGCTGCGGGTCATTGCCGACCACAGCCGGGCCATCGCCTTTTTGTTGGCCGACGGCATGCTGCCCTCCAACGAAGGCCGGGGTTATGTGCTGCGCCGCCTGATCCGCCGGGCCTACCGCTTCGGCAAGCTCCTGGGCTTTGATGCACCATTCCTGTTTGAAACGACGGCGCAGGTTGTGCGGGAGATGGGCGAAACCTTTCCGGAACTCGTCGCCAGCAAGGAGTTCATGGTCCGCGTCGTGCGCCAGGAAGAAGAGCGTTTCGGCGAGACTCTGGACAAGGGCTTGCGCATGCTGGAGGACGAGATGGCCAGTCTCGCCGCCGGGAACAAAACCATTTCCGGATCCACGGCCTTCAAGCTTTATGACACCTATGGCTTTCCCCTCGATATCGTCAACGACATCGCCGAGAAGCAGGGTTTTCGCGTGGACGAGGCGGGTTTTCGCGAGCACATGGCCGTGCAGAAGAAGAAGTCCAAGGCGGCCTGGTCCGGATCCGGCGACAAAGGTCTGGCCGGGCAGTTCGCGGCTCTTTTGGGTAGCGGGCTGGAGTCGGAATTCATCGGTTATGATTGCCTGTCGGCGACCAGCCGCATCGTGGCTCTTTTGGACGCCGAAGGGCAGCCTGTGGAGCGTCTGACCGAAGGCACGGGCTTCATGGTCACGCTCAAGACCCCCTTCTACGGTGAGTCGGGCGGCCAGATGGGGGACACTGGCCGGGTGCAGGCCCCCACGGGAATGGCCCGGGTTCTCGACACCTTGAAACCCGCTCCCGCCCTCATCGTGCATAAAATCGAGATTGGTGGCGGAGAACTCCTGGCCGATCAGGAAGTGGAACTTTTTGTCGAGGAAGGGGAGCGCATCGCCACGGCGCGCAATCATTCCTCCACGCACCTCCTGCACGCGGCCCTGCGCCGGGTGCTGGGCGAGCATGTCAAGCAGGCCGGGTCCCTGGTCGGTCCGTCGCGGCTGCGTTTCGACTTCTCGCACATTTCCGGCCTTTCGGCGGAGGAGTTGCAAAGGGTCGAGGACGAGGTCAATCGGGCCATCTTGGCCGATGCGCCCATAGTCACCCAGGTCATGGCTTACGACGCGGCGGTGAGCGAAAAGCAGGCCATGGCCCTGTTTGGTGAAAAATACGAGTCCGACGTGCGCGTGGTCGAAATGGCCGGGGAGTCCGTGGAACTCTGCGGCGGCACCCACCTGAAATCAACGGGGCAGGCCGGAACCTTCTCCATCCTGTCCGAGACCGGAATCGCCGCCGGCGTGCGTCGCATCGAAGCCCTGACCGGCTGGGACGCTCTGCGCCACTGGCAGGCCCAGCGCGAGGAAATGCGCGCCGCTTCTGCCCTGCTCAAGGCCGCTCCGGGTGAACTGAGCCGAAAGATCGCGGTCTTGCAGGATCAGGCCAAGGTGCTGGCCAAGGAACTGCAGGCCCTGCAAGGCAAGGTCATGTCCGAGAGCGGCAAGGACTTGGTTTCCGAAGCCAAGGATATCGGCGGCATGAAAGTCCTGGCCAGGAAAGTGGACGCCCCGGACATGAACGCGCTGCGCAACCTGATGGACGACCTGCGCTCCAAGCTTGCAAGCGGCATCATCGCCCTGGCTGCCGAGATCGACGGCAAGGCCGTGCTCGTGCTCGCGGTCAGCAAGGACTTGCATGGCCGGTTCACGGCTCCGGCGCTGATCAAGGAGGTTTCGGACGAGATCAAGGGCGGTGGCGGCGGACGGCCCGACCTGGCTCAGGCCGGTGGTTCGGAACCGGCGGGCATAGACCGCGCGCTGGCCAAACTGGAAGTGTTTTTGTCGAAATGAAAACACGGGCCGCCGGAATTGGCGGCCTTTTCTTTTTATCGCGACGGACAGCGGGCTGCCGGGCATGGCCGGTCATCCGATGTGTACTGAGCGGAGCCGGATTTCGAATTGCGGCAAATCGATAATATATTTAAAGAGGGGGCCGGGCGTTACACCATGACGTTGATCATGGGGGCGACGGTGCGGGTGTTGGCTTGCTGGCTATAGGCCGAAACACCCAGTCTCTGGAGCGTGGCGTTTTGAGTGTAGGTACCGGCGGGCCGAAACGGGGTGATGTGTTGTGTCAGGCGGTGGAGTTCCAACTCCTGAGCAAAATCCAGAGGAGCCGTGGGAACTTTTTCAGGGGCAAAGGAAATATTCTGTTTGCTGAGGCTGACACCGAGCTTGCCCAGTTGTACGCCCACGGTTCGCGTGGAGACGCGGGCTGACAGCATCTGCCTGGAAGACCCGTCATTCCAGTTCGCATCGGAGCCGAGGCTCTGACTGGAATAGGAACTGATGGGGTCGACGGTCATAGATGAATCCTTCCTTTGGCGTTCATATTTCTTTACGATCGCCCGGGAACTTTGACAAGTCTGAGAAAAAAGTGGAATTTTGGACCACTTGCCTAATAAGCTGCCCGGTTAGGGCATGGAGGGATTGGTGAGCACGATATTGAAGAAAAGAATTCTCATACCCGGCCGGGTCACGGAGATGACGTTGGATGCCGCGGCCATCGCAGCGAAGGCCAAGCCGGGCAATTTCGTCATCCTGCGTGTGGCGGATGACGGAGAAAGGTTTCCCTTGACCATCGCTGACGCCGATCCCGAAAAAGGAACCATCACCATTGTCTATCTGGTCATGGGCAAGAGCACGGCCATGCTTGACGGGCTGAAGGAAGGCGATGACATCCTGGATCTGTGCGGCCCCCTGGGCAAAGCCACGGACATCCACAAGGTCGGCACCGTGATCTGTGTCGGTGGCGGCACGGGCATCGCGGCCATGCACCATATCGCCAAGGGCCACGCCCAGGCCGGGAACAGGGTGGTTTCGGTCATTGGCGCCCGCTCCGCCGACCTGCTTCTTTTTGAGGACGAACTCAAAAAATTC
>CAXNFJ010000283.1:0-3890 GCA_964201165.1 Desulfomicrobium sp. | reverse complement strand
CGACCGGCGCCGACCATGGACTGCATGTCCTCGCTGGCCTCCTCCTGGATGATGTCGATGACGTCATCGACGGTGACCATGCCCAGGAGGCGCTGTTCGTGATCCACGACGGGAAGTGCCAAAAAATTGTAACGGCTGATGAGCCGGGCCACTTCTTCCTTGTCCACGTCTGAGGATACGTAAATCAGGTTCTGTTCGTGCAGGAGTTCCTTGAGCAGCGTGCGGCCTGGACTTACGAGCAGGTCGCGCAGGGACAAAACTCCCTTCAGATGCCTAAACTCATCCACGATATACGCGTAATAAGGAATTTCGGTTTCTTCGACCCTGTCCCGGATAAGGGTGATGGCCTGTTGCGCGTTCATGGATTGATCCAGTGCTAGGATCTCCGTGTTCATGACGCCGCCGGCGCTGTCCGGGTCAAACTGCAGCAAATCCGAAATTTCTTCAGCGTCCTCGCGCTCCAGTTTCTTGAAGATCCTGGTCCGCACATCGTCATCCAGATCCTCGAGGATGTCCGCCGCGTCATCCGGAGACATGGCTTCAAAAATGGCGGCGGCAAAGGATGGAGACAGCTTGCTCATGAGTGCGTTACGTTCGTGGCGCTCCATCTCGGTGATGGATTCGGAGGCGTCCTCCACATCCATTTCCCGAATGTATTCAAGCTGTTCCGACAGGGACAGATTCTCCAACTCGTCGGCCGTGTCGGCCGGATGCTGACTGTCCAGGGACGTAGCCACCCACTGCACGGACGAGTAGTCCAAGGGTGTCGGATCGGAATTTTTCTTTGCATTCATGACAGGTGCTCGGTAGCCTAATCAGCCAGTGAGGTCAAAGCGCACTTCCAATTGACACCAAAAAGTGACACCAATTTGACAACGCCGTTGACCCGCGATTAATGCCCCTCTCACAGGAATTCCATGCTGCATCCACTGATTACAAACCTTTCCCGCCTGGTCCTTGACGGCACGCCCCTGACGGAAGAACAGGGTCGTCTCTTGGCCGACCTCGGTGAGGAACATACCACGGAACTGCTTTTCGCGGCCAATGCCATTACCAAGGCCCATGGTCACGCGCCTTTCACCTGTTCCATCACCAACGCCAAGTCCGGGACCTGTTCTCAGGACTGCAGATTTTGCGCCCAGAGCGGGCATTACACAACAGACAGCCCCACCCATGCCCTATTGCCTCTGGAAGAACTGATCGAACGCGGGCTGGACATGCATAAGGCCGGCGCAAGCTGCTATTCCCTGGTCACCAGCGGACTCATGCTCTCAAGCGATGAAATCGAGCGCATCTGCGCCTGCGTCCAGGAGTTGAAATCCCGCACGACACTCGGGCTCAGCGCATCCCTGGGCCTGCTGAACGAGGACTATGCCCAGCGGTTGGTGCACGCCGGGCTGACCCGCTATCACCACAATCTGGAGACGGCGCGCTCCCATTTTCCGTCCATCTGCACGACCCACTCCTACGACGAGGACATCGCCACCATCCGTCTGGCCAAGAAGCATGGGTTGCAGGTCTGCTCGGGAGGCATCCTGGGCCTTGGCGAAGCATGGGCGCAGCGCATCGAACTGGCCGGCACCCTGGCCGAGCTGCAGGTCGACACGGTGCCGCTCAATTTTCTCTCCCCCATTGCGGGCACGCCTTTGCAGGACAGCCCGCTCATGTCCCCCCACGACGCACTGAAGTCCGTGGCCCTGTTCCGTTTCATGCTGCCAAAAGCAAGCATCACCATCGCCGGCGGCCGGGAAAAGGTCCTGGGCGACTACCAGTCCTGGCTGCCTCTGGCCGGAGCCAACGGCATCATGATCGGCAACTACCTGACCACCAAGGGGCGAAATCTGGAGGCGGATCTGCGCATGCTGGAGCAGGGACAATGGATTTAAGCCTCGTCTCAAGGACTCCTCTGCGCCTGACCGCAACCTTCGAACCAAGCGACTCCTGCTTTCACGAGCATTTCCCCGGCAATCCCGTGGTGCCGGGATCGCTGGTCGTGGGGCTGTGCATGCAGGCCGTCCACGACCACCGAAACGAAGCCGGCCCACTGCTGGTCAAGCGTTTCTCATTCTCCCGCTTCGTTTCGCCCGGCGCCTATGATCTGAGCATCACAGAGCAGGACGCCGGCTACCAGTGCACCTTGAGCCAGGACGCACACCTCTTTGCCCAAGGCAGGATCGAGGCATGAATCTCACTTTCCAAGGCGGCACAGCTCTCATTCTGGGAGGAAGCAGCGCCATTGGATTGGCTCTGACCGCCCTCGTGCGCCAGGAAGGCCTCACCGTAATCCCGACCCACGCGACTCAAACCGGGAAAACGGCCATTGCCGACACGTTTCCCGATCTTGCAGACTTGAGCCCCTGCTTTGATCTGACCGACCGGACCAGCCAGGACTCCCTGCGCCCCTGCCTTGAATCCGGCATCGACTATCTGGTCGATCTGGCCCAGGCGGATCAGGAAGGGCTTTTGGCGGCTGCGGGTGAAACCGCCACGGACGACTACTTCCAAGCGCATATCGCAAACCGCCTGCATCTGCTCAAATCCGTGACCCGCGCCATGCTTTCCAGGCGCTTTGGCCGCCTGCTGCATGTGTCCTCCACGGCGGCCGCTCTGCCTGCCCCGGGTCAGGGTTTTTACGGCGCGGCCAAAGGGGCGTCCGAAGCCCTGTACCAAAGCCTTGGTCTGGAGCTTGGCGAACGGGGCATTACCAGCCTGAATCTGCGCCTGGGGCTGGTGGACGCGGGCCGTGGCGCACGTTTTCTGGATCAGGGCGACAGACGCCACGACCTTGCCCCAAAAATCGTGACCCTGGACCAGGCTGCAAGCACTCTGTTTTTTCTGCTTTCGGATCAGGCCCTGGCCCTGACCTGCACCACCATCACCATGGACGCCGGATTGACGGCGCGAAAATACGCATGAACCCATTTCCTATCATCTGTTCCATCCTGGCCGAAATCCTGGACCTGGACCAGGCCGAAATCACGCCCGACACCTACGTCATCCGGAGCCTCAAGGCCGAATCCATCGACCTCCTGGAAATCGGGGTGGCCATGCAGCATCGGTTGGGCATTGCCGTAGACGACGACAGCCTGTTCCTGAAAAACGTGCGCATCGTCCTGGCCCGCGCCGAACGGAGCGGGGCCGCGCCTTTGTCCGCCCTGCGGGCCGAATTTCCGCATCTGTCCGAAGATCGGCTGGCCGAGATTCTGGCTGACCTGTCCGCCGGACCCGTGCTGCAGGTGCGCGATCTCGTCTCCTACGCGCATGCCGCGCAGCACACGGCAGCAGAGGGCTAGGGTGAATACGGCACGCAGGGTGGTCATCACGGCCAGCGGCTTTGTACTCCCGTTGGGCACGGACAAGGCAGCGGTGCTTTCGGCTCTGCGCGAACCCTACGGGCCGTTCCAGCGCTCTTTGGAAGACCCGGAGGTTGCCGTCTGTCCCGTGCCCAACTTCGACCTCAAGGCCCACACCGGGCGCTGCAAGAATGCGCGCTACCTGACCCGTGGCCAACAGCTCTGTCTGGCCGCCGCCATCCGGGCCGTGGAAAATTCCGGCCTCGGACCAAACGCCCTGGAGCAGGCAGGGCTCTTCCTTGGCCTCGGCCCCAATCTGCAGGCCCGCCCGCGCAGCGACAAGGCCTTGTGGCTGCTCGACTACCTGCCCAACACCGTCAGCGCGACCATGGCCGAAATCCTGGGCCTGCACGGTGAAAACCTGACGGTCATGACCGCCTGCGCAGCCTCCACCCAGGCCTTGGGCCAGGCCTTCCGGGCCATCGCCTCGGGACTTTGCGACGTGGCCCTGGCCGGCGGCGGCGATTCACGGCTCTGTGCCGAAGGCATCCTGGCCTACAAGCAGGCAGGGGTCCTGGCCTCGGGTTTTGATGACCC
>CAXNFJ010000282.1:0-3897 GCA_964201165.1 Desulfomicrobium sp. | reverse complement strand
AGGGGCCTGGTGGCATCGGGACCCTGGGCGTCCATGGCCCGGGCCTGGGCGATGGCTTCTTCTGCGGCGACATGCAGCAGGGCATCCAGCGCGGGTTCGGTCGCGGCGATGCGCTCCAGACAGGCGGTGGTCGCGTCCTCGGCCGTGATCTCGCCCGTGCGCAGGAGGTCGCGGACCTGGGTCAGGGAATGATGGAAAAGCTGTGACATGAAAATTCCTCTTTGAGCGTATCTTGGGGCCACTTGCGCTTAGACGATGCGCGGCACGATGAAATATTCGCCGTCGGTTTCCGGGGCGTTGCGCAGGATGTCCGAGCGGGGGTACTCCTTTTTGACTTCGTCCGGGCGCAGGGCGTCGGCCTGTTCCACGGGCGTGTACATGGGCTCGATGGTCGCCGTGTCCAGTTCGTTCAGCTTGTCCATGTAGCCGAGGATGTCGTCCATCTGGGCTCCCATGGTTGCGGCCTGCTCCGGGCTGATTTCCAGTCGGGCCAGGGTGGCGATGGCCATGGCTTTTTCAGGGCTTATCTTCATGCTCATCCTCATTGCTTTTTGTTCTGGAGTTGGATCCGGCGTTCTTCGCGGCGGATCTGACGTTGTTCGCGGGTCTGGCGGATTTTTTCGAAATCCGCCTGGACCATGCCGGAAGGGGTCGGTTGGAACAGGAACAGGTCCTGGGTGGCGTGCCCTCCATCCCAATGCATGGGCGCCAGGCACCAGGACATACGGCTTGCGGCCTGGGACAAAGCTTCGTTGAAGGCTTCGGTGGAGCTTTGACCGCCGCCGACCAACGCGGAAAAACGCACGAAATCATAGCCCAGGGCAGCCCACAGGTCAGCCTCTCCACCGCCGCCTTCCTGCATACCACGCTTCAGGTTCTGGGCGCTTTGGGAGTTCAGGTCCGCGCTCCACGCCCCCGGAAAAATCGTCAGGTCAAAGTACTGCGTTTCCAATTTGGCTTCGGCCATGCTCTGACTCCAGAGCTGTGGCCCGAGAAAAAGGAGCCGGGTTTCTTCGTAATAATGGAAGAGCGGAGCCAGCTGCTGCACCCGAAAGAGGGAGTCGGGCAGAAAGACAGCCTGAAAGGGCGGCTCGGGGTTGATGGTGTTCTTGTCTCCGCTGGCGCCCAGAATTGCGGCCACGGCCTTGCTCCAGGTCGGCGGGGTTTCGAGGTCGTATCCTCTGACCACGGCGACGTTGGCGCCCAGGATTCTGGCTTGTTCCTGAAAAACCTCTGTCATGGCCGCGCCGAATCTGTCCTGGGGGTGGAGGATGGCATAGGCTTTGACGCCGAGCTCTTCACAGCCCCGGATCAATGCCCGGGTCTGGTCCGCCGGGCTGCTGAAAAAGCGCCAGGCTTCCACGCCTTCGTCTTCGACACTCGGCAGAAAGGTCATGAATCTGGCTGAACGGTGCAGGCCGGCCAGGCGGATTTTTTCCCAGACCTCCTTGCGCAGGGGGCCGCCGATGATGGGCACGCCACTGACGGCTTTGAGCTCATCCAGAAAGGTGGAGGATTCGGTGTTGATGAGCTTGATCTCGGGGGCCGCGGTCTGAGTCCGGCTTTCCCGCCAGGCGCTGTCCGCGCCCTTGGCGATTTTCCATCCGACCTGGGCATAGGGTCCGGACAGGGGCAAAAGCAGCACCAGGCTCTGCCTGACCACGCCCATTTCCTGTTCGAGGGTACGCAGATTGCCGGCGAAGAAGTCCTTGTTGGCCAGCCCGCCGCTGCGCACGATGGTCGACAGGCTTGGCCAGACCGAGGTCCAGTTGGCCTTGTCCTGGGCCAGGAGCTTCATGCTCTGGGCCCAGACCACCATGGACCAGGGGTAGGCATTGGGGTCGGCTCCCAGGGAGCTCTCCAGTATTTTCCGCAGGGTGTCCTGATCCAGGGATTCGGCCCTGGCGAGGGCTTCCGCTTCCAGAGGGCCCTTGGCCGCGTCGTCCGGGGCCGCCTTGTACAGGAGGCCGAGAGCGTCGAAGGCCAGCCCGTGCTCCGGGATGGCCCAGAAATGATCGACCAGTTCCATGCCGGCCGCCTCCCGCGTGGTCCAGTCCAGGTCTGTGCGGGCGACCATGTCGATGAGATATGAGGAGTAGGCGTCCTTGCCCTTGCGGGCCAGGAGGAGTTCCGCTTTGGCTTGGTTCCAGTCCCAGGAGCCGGTGGCGTTTTTGCTCTCGGCTTGCCACGCCTGCAGGTTTTTTTCCGCCAGGTCGAATTCTCCCAGCTGAACCGCGCTGCCCACCGTGTTGCGCCAGGCCTCGCCACGGCTGGGATCTCCGGGTTTGGTCGTTTCCAGCTGCTTTGAGTATTTCTGCAGGGCCTTCTGCGGGTCCGCGGCTTTGTATCCGGGCAGGGTCGATTTGGTCTGCGGTCCGGGAGTGGAATACACGATCTTCTTGGGCGCGCAGGACGCGAGGGCGATGACCAGGGCCAGAACAAGGAGGTACGGGGAAAGTGAGGCTGTTTTCATGATGGTATGGAGCTTGACGGTCAGGTCTGACGTGGGAAAGTCCCGGTTGAATAAAAAAAAGCCTGGCCCCGTCAAGGGCCAGGCATGGAGTATAGGGACCGGCAAATTGCCGTGTCAAGCCAATGCTTGCATTGAAGCCCGCTTACTTCACTTCCGTGTAGTCCGCGTCCACGACGTCGTCGTCATCCTTTTTGGCTCCGCCGTGTCCTGCATCGCCCTGGGGGCCTGCCTGGGGACCGGCGTCGGTCTTCTGGGCGTAGAGCTTTTCCGCCAGCTTGTGCGAGGCTTGGGCCAGTTCGTCCATGGACTTCTGGATGGCGTCGGTGTCATCGCTCTGCATGACCTTCTTGAGGGCCTCGCCCTTGGTTTCGATGTCCGCCTTCAGGTCGGCGTCGATGTTGTCGCCCAGATCACGGATGGATTTTTCCGTGGTGTAGATCAGGGTGTCGGCGCTGTTGCGGACCTCGATGAGCTTCTGTTTCTTCTTGTCCTCTTCGGCATGGGCTTCGGCTTCCTTGACCAGACGCTCGATGTCCGTGTCGCTCAGGCCGCTGGAGGCGGTGATGCGGATGGACTGTTCCTTGCCAGTGCCCAGATCCTTGGCCGAGACGTTGACGATGCCGTTGGCGTCGATGTCGAAGGTGACCTCGACCTGGGGCAAGCCACGGGGAGCGGCCGGGATTCCGGTCAGCTCGAAACGGCCCAGGGTCATGTTGTCGGAGCACATGGGACGCTCACCCTGCAGCACGTGGATGGACACCGAGGGCTGGTTGTCGGCGGCGGTGGTGAAGGTGTTGCTCTTGCGGGTCGGGATGGTCGTGTTGCGCTCGATGAGCTTGGTGAACACGCCGCCCAGGGTCTCGATGCCCAGCGACAGCGGGGTCACGTCCAGCAGCAGCACGTCCTTCACGTCACCGGCCAGGATGCCGCCCTGAATGGCCGCGCCCATGGCCACGACTTCATCCGGGTTCACGCTGCGGTTGGGTTCCTTGCCGAAGAATTCGCCGACCTTTTTCTGGACCAGGGGCATGCGGGTCATGCCGCCGACCAGGATGACTTCGTTGATGTCGCTCGTCTTGAGGCCCGCATCGGCCAGGGCCTTGCGGCAGGGTTCGATGGTGCGGTTGACCAGCGCTTCGCACAGGGATTCCAGCTTGGCGCGGGACAGCTTCATGGTCATGTGCTTGGGGCCGTTCTGATCCGCAGTGATGAAGGGCAGGTTGAGGTCCGTCTCGGTGGAGGTGGACAGGTCCTTCTTGGCCTTTTCAGCGGCTTCTTTGAGGCGCTGCAGAGCCATTTTGTCCTTGGACAGGTCGATGCCGTTTTCCTTTTTGAATTCATCGACCAGGAAGGTGATGATCTCGTGGTCGAAATCTTCGCCTCCGAGGAAGGTGTCGCCGTTGGTGGCGCGCACTTCGACGACG
>CAXNFJ010000281.1:0-3900 GCA_964201165.1 Desulfomicrobium sp. | reverse complement strand
CGGGAGGGCGAACTGCAGACCTACGGCCTGCCACCCCACCAGCAACCCGCCGACATTTTTTCAGGAGCGGGTTTCGAGGGCCGGGGCGGCTGGAGCTGGTACACCGGAGCCGCCGCACGCATGCTCTGGGCCGCCTATGCCATCCTGGGCATCGCCAGGAAAGATGGACAGCCATGCCTCGACACAACGATCCTCAATGCGAATGGCACCCTGCGTGTTCAGAAGCTGCGGATGAATGGGAAGGAAGTTTTTACGCGCAAGGAAGAGAACGATGACTGATCTCAAGGACGACACGAAACAAACAACTGTGCGGCCTGGACGCTACCGACATTTCAAGGGCGGGGAATACGAGGTGCTGGGCGTGGCCCGGCATAGCGAAGACCTGGAGGACATGGTCGTGTATCGCCCACTCTACAATGGAACGGGGCTGTGGGTCCGGCCCCTGTCCATGTTTCTGGAAACCGTGGAGCACGGCGGCCAAAGGCAACCGAGATTTGCCCGTCTCGAAGAGAGTTAAGGCCAACGCGCCCTGAGCGCAAAGACTTCACACGACCAGCGTACAGTGACTGTTGAAAAATTCAAAATTCGCAGGTCGTTCAAAAATGGTGAGATGCAAGGAAGCGAAAAAATCCAGGACGCGCGGTGTATTCGGCATACATAAGCGATCTGGATTTTTTCGCTGACGCAGCAGATTGCCATTTTGGGGCGGCCTGCTAATCCCTCTTGCGCACCAGGCGGGGTTTGCTGCCATCCTGGGGACCTATAATCCCGTCCATTTCCATCTGCTCGATAAACCTGGCCGCACGGTTGAAACCGATGCGCAACCGGCGCTGGATCATGGAGATGGACGCCCGGCCTTGATCCGAAACAAAATCTATGGCTTCTGCATACTTGGGATCATCCAGGACATCACTGGCCCCGCCACTGCCTTCCGCGCCACTTTCACCGGCCGTGTTCCACTCCGCAAAATCCAGCTCAAAACGCTGCGGACGTTGCTTTTCCCAATATTTGACCACGCGGGCGATCTCGTCGTCGCCCACAAACGCTCCGTGCACGCGCTGCATGCCGCCTCCGCTGAGCTTGAAGAGCATGTCGCCATGGCCCAGGAGGTGCTCGGCGCCGATCGCGTCGAGAATGGTGCGCGAATCGTGTCGCGAGCTGACCTGAAAGGAGATGCGCGAGGGGAAATTGGCCTTGATGATACCCGTGACCACGTCCACCGACGGCCGCTGTGTGGCCAGAATGAGATGGATGCCCGAGGCCCGGGCCAACTGGGCCAGCCGGACAATGCTGCCTTCCACTTCCTTGGCCGCGGTCATCATCATGTCGGCCAGTTCGTCAACCACGATAATCAGATAGGGAAAAGGTTTGAGGTCGCGCATTTCCTCGGGCCGGTCATCGCCCATCTCGGCTAGCTTCTGGTTGTACGTGGTGATGTGCCGCACTCCGGTCCGGGCCATGGCTTCGTAGCGCTGCTCCATTTCGTACACGGCCCATTCCAGGGCGTTCTTGGCCAGATGCATGTCCGTGACCACAGGGTGGACCAGGTGCGGCAACGTCCCGTACACGGCCAACTCGATACGTTTGGGGTCCACCAGCAAGAGCTTCACGTGCTCGGGATCATGCTTGTAGACAAGGCTCAAAAGGAGGCAGTTCAGGCAAACGGACTTGCCCGCGCCTGTGGCTCCGGCCACCAGCATATGCGGCATCTTGGCCAGATCGGCGATCTTGGGATTGCCCTGGATGTCCATGCCCAGGGCCAGGGGCAGCTGGGCCTTGGTGTCGGAAAATGCAGGATCATCCAGAATTTCACGGAGATACACAATTTGACGTTGCTCGTTGGGGATTTCGATTCCCACCGTATCCCGGCCCGGCAAGGGGGCCACGATGCGCACTGCCCTGGCCTTCAAGGCCAGGGCCAGGTCATCGCCCATATTGGCGATGCGACTGACCTTGATGCCCGGAGCCGGCTTGTATTCGAACATGGTGATGACCGGCCCGGGCTGCACGCCCTGCACTTCGCCCTGAATGCCGAAATCGGAAAAGCAGGCCGTCAGGGCCGCAGACTTCTTGTCCAGAAAAGTCTTGGAAATCGCGATGCGCGAAGCCGGCACCGGGGCCAGGAGATCCATGGGCGGCAGGCTTGTGCCGGAATGGGAGGGCGTCACGGGGGGAGACTGCTTGACCGGTTTGGGTGCTTGCGCCTTGGGGACGACAAGAGGCTGTTCCTTGCGCACCTCCTCCACGGGCATGCGCAGCTTGGCAGGCGCCCGTTGCTCGACCTTGACCGGAGGTGATTGCACAGGCTTGGACAGCCCTCGCCGCCACCCGGTGATCTTCAACCACACAGCGCGCACGCGCTCCAGCCACGCGGTGCATGTATCCACCACAACCCGATATGACATGCCAAACAAAAGGCGACCGCCGATAAGGGTCAGGCAGGAGGCGACCAGCACGAACCCGTAGTTCCCAAAACCACGCAGCAACATCGCATGCAGAGTGCGGCCGACAAATCCGCCGCCGGCCATGCCCGTTCCGGGCAGCCCCAGATGCAGGACCACAAAATGAATCCAGACCGGCAACAGTACCGAAAGGAGGATGCCGCCGGTCCAACTCTGCCAGGAAGGCCGAAAACGTGGAAAAAAGAGCATGCCCGCAGCCAAAGCAAAAAAGACGGGCCACAGCCAGGAGGCCGCACCACACAGATCGACCAGGCCTCCGGCCACATACGCGCCCAGGGTGCCTATGAAGTTGAGGGTCTTATGCCCGGCCACAGCCTGGTGATTGAAGCCGGGATCTTCCGGGGAAAAAGAGTACAGGGCCAGGGTCACGAGTGCCAGGGAACAGGCAAAGACCAGCGCGCAAATTTCCCGTACGAGCTTGTTGCCGTCTGTTGTCATGCGTTTTTTTCCATGCTGGGACTGTTGCAAAAACAAAAGGCCACAGAGCGCTCTCCATGGCCTTTTACGATGCTTTGTTCGAACAAACTATTCGCGGCCGAGATATTCGCCCGTTTCCGTATTGACCTTAATCTTGGTTCCGACCTCGATAAAAAGCGGGACGTTGACCACACGGCCGGTTTCAAGGGTCGCGGGCTTGGAGGCACCCGTGACCGTGTCGCCTTTCATGCCGGGGTCGGTCATGGTCACTTCCAAAACCACCGAACCGGACATTTCCAGATCCAGGGGACGCCCTTGATACAGCATGACCTTGTAGGCCTGGGCTTCCTTCAGAAAACCGCCCTTGTCACCGATGATGTCGTGCGGAACTGAAATCTGCTCAAAAGTGGTCATATCCATAAAGGCATAGCTGTCGCCTTCGTTATACAGATACTGCATTTCCCGAACTTCCAGATCCGGCTTGGGAAATTTTATCCCGGAGCGAAAATTCTGCTCCACCACGGCTCCGGTGAGCAGATTACGGTACTTGGTGCGCATGAACGCGCCGCCCTTGCCCGGTTTGTAATGATTGCACTCCAGAATTTCACAGGGCGCGCCATCAATCTCTATCTTCTTGCCTTTCTTGAAATCGCTTGTAGCTAACATGCTTGCCTTACTTCCTCCATAGATTTGTCCCGGATGCCGATGGGTATGGCGTCAGGGCTGGCCCAGATGCTGCCACAGCGCCTGGACTGCGAGCGCATAGCTCATTATGCCGAAGCCGGCAATAGCCCCGATGCAGTGCCGGGCGATGAGGCTCGTATGGCGAAGACTTGACTGGCGGGCATGCACATTGCTCAAATGAACTTCGACGCAGGGAATCTTGATCCAGGCCAGACAATCGGCCAGGGCCAAGCTGGTGTGCGTGTAGGCCCCGGCATTTATCACCAGGCCGTCGATCCGATCCTTCCAGGCTTCTTCCAGGCGATCGATGAGCGCTCCTTCGGAATTGGACTGAAAC
>CAXNFJ010000280.1:0-3908 GCA_964201165.1 Desulfomicrobium sp. | reverse complement strand
AAACTTGGCCGATGACCTGGTGCATCCTGTGGGCAAGGTCGGTAGCCCCACGGTTCTCCATGATCCTGAGAACGCGCAGAATGTCTTGCGGCTGGATAGAGTTGATGTGTTTGTCACCGAGGAAGGGGAAAATATCTTTTTCGAGGCGACGGAGAATCTTTGCGCGGTGAACTTCGCCCCACTTGACTTGATGCTTTTCATGCCACTCGCGAGCCACGGTCTCAAAACTATCGCCGGTCGGCTTGTCCAGTTCGGCGCGGGGATGAATGCCTTGGGCAACGAGCTTGTTGTATTCGAGGCAGGTTGCGCGCGCGTCGGCCAGGGATATTTCGGGGTAGGAACCGATGGAGAGCAGAATGGTTTTACCCTTCATCATCTTTCGGTAGCGCCACAACTTCGAACCATTCTTCTTGACCGCGAGATAAAGCCCGTTGTGGTCAACGATGAGTAGGTCTTTTTCCTTCGCTCTGGCGTTCCTGATCTTGGTATCGGTCAGCGGCATCTTGTATACACCCCGTGAGTTCAAATGATTCTCGGGAAGGCTTGTCATTTCTGGATTCCGGCGTTTTCTTGCATATGAAATGCGCCGTACCAGTCGCGTATACAAGCGGAGTATACAAAAAATTGTTGGATGGCAATGTCCCAAACGGGCGAAAGGGACTTCCTCGGACTTTACGTCTTTCGGTTATCCCTTGATTTTATTGCCCTTTTTTATGAGCTGGACTAGCTCGGATTCTTATGTGGTACCGGAGGCGAGACTCGAACTCGCAAGGGGTTGCCCCCGGTGGATTTTGAGTCCACTGCGTCTACCATTCCACCACTCCGGCGTGAGGAGCAGTTCTTATTGAAGCCGCTTTCCAAAGTCAACCGTATTCATGGAAAAAATTCCCGCAGGCTTCAATTATTTCCTCAGCTTCGTTGAATCCTTGCGACAAATGCATGTTTTGCAAATAATCATGGATTTGTTATTGCTGACGAACGGGCAATGCTTGGGTCAGGAATCCGTTCCCGGCCAATTTTCACAAAAGCACTCGGGTGCGACCCGATAATCGGTTTAACACAGAAAAGACGGAGCCGGGACTATGAAGAGAAAACGAGCATTGACCCTGGCCCTGCTGGTCGTTCTTACGACCTCCGGCGGATGCGCCTATCGCTACTATCTTGGCATGCATGGTCCGTCGATCATCAACTCTCCGGAAATTCACACCGCATCGATTACAGAAGACGTCCAGTGTCTGGAATGTCATTCTCCGAAGAATCATTCAGGGAATGCGCCGATTACCACTCATCCGAATTTCACGGGCTGCATCAAGTGCCACCGCGGTCCCGTGAGGTGAATCCGGTCCTCTTTCGCCGTATTCTTATTTCAGAGTTGGCGGTATTGTCTTGCGGATGCGAGCAGGATGCGGACGGAAAGGCGCTGCGTTTGGTGGGCACCTTTTGATTCCCTCCTGATTCCCGCCGTCTCAGCCTCAACATTCCCCTGCTTGGGAGAGTGAGGTGGGCATGGAGTATCCATGCCAGAGAGCCGTCGAATTTACGGTTCCGGTTTACGGTTCGATACAGTCGCAACCGTCCATCATTTCAGATACACGTCCCGCAGTGTATCCAGCAGCGCATGAAACTCTTCGTGTTTTCCTGCTCCAATTCTCTCACGCTCAAGCTTCTCGAAGTTTTCGCAAAGCTTGGCGGCCGTGCCCGCATCCAGCATCTTGTCGGCCATGGGGAAAACGACGGTGTTCTCCTTGGCGATATGCTGGATCATCAGTTCCATATACTCCCCAACAGTGACGTGCGCTTCTTCCATGCCCGGACGACCTGCGGGGTCATGTTCCGTCAGCAATTTTTTTATTCGGACCACAAGCTTGCGGCCCTGTTCGTGCTCCTGGAGCAAGACGCCGATAGGGCCGCCCTCACGCGGCACACCGGCGGCCTCCATCGCCGGAAACAGGAATTCCTCCTCCTTTCCGTGGTGGCACTTGTCGATGAAGATCGTCAGAAACTCGAGGATGCCGTCAAGATGCCCGGGCGGGACCGCTCCTCCGCCGGCTATCTGATTCGTCACGGCTTCCAGGATTTCCAGCATGAGTTCGATGCCCTGATGTTCCAGCATAAGTTCGTTTGTCGCTTTCATGGTCAATCTCCTTGTGCGAGAGGCCCTTGCCCCCGGCGCCGTTAACGGCGGATTTCAACCGGAGGATGCTTCTTGTTGTGTTTCCAGATATTCCTTCAATGCGGCCGCTTGATTGCAGTCCCGGTCGCGCGCGGAAAAAAGTAGCGTCAGCGTTTCGTGGTTGCCCAGTTCAAGCAGTCGCGCGACCACATCGGGCCGGGCATCCAGTTCGGAAAAGTAGCGCCTTTTGAATTCCTCCCACAGGGCGGGCGTGTGCCCGAACCACTGCCGCAGGGCCGTACTCGGGGCGGCATCCTTGAGCCACACGTCCGCCCGCACGCGCTCCTTGCTCATGCCCCGTGGCCAGACCCGGTCCACAAGAACGCGGACGCCGTCGTCCTCCACAGGGTCGTGGACTCGTTTAATGCTGATTTTCATCACTTTTTCCAATCAGGGTCGCAGCAAACCGGATCAATCGCCTGGTCCCGAAGGCACGGTCGGTGGACAACGCATATCACGAGACCATGTCTTGGAACAGAAAAAATCATCCGCACGCGTTGCTTCGTGCGTGACCATGATTGAGAGCCTTTTTTTGAAATTTGTGAGCGTCGGGAACCACGCTCACAGCCAAGTGGAACGTGTCCAGCCTGACAAATTCTCAACACGCGCAGTTATGCTCCCTGGCGCGAAACGTGCCCGAATACACCCGTCATTCAAAAAAAAGATTTCCGGCCCCAGCGCTGGATTTTTGGGATGAATCAGCATAATTTTTTAAATTGCGTAACGCTTTGCTGTAGACCAGCCATCAGGCGGCATAGCGGGCACTCGGTATTTTATTCAGGAGTTGGTTCATGCGGTATCTCCTTATTTTCCTGATTATGTTGGCATCCATCCCCAGTCTGGCGAGTGATGCGCTCAAGATTGGCACGACCATGGCCCCGCCGCTAAGCGTGCCCGAAGGGACCGGCATGCTCGATCTGCTGGTCAAAGAGGCGTTTGCGCGCGCGGGGGTGGACGTGGAACTGGTCACTTTACCCAGCGAAAGGGGGCTCATCAGCGCCGCGTCCGGGCAGACGGATGGGGACATCAATAGGGTGGCCGGGCTTTCAAAGGAGTATCCGGAGCTTGTCCAGGTTGATGAAAGCAACATGACCTATGAATTCATGGCCTTCACCCGTCGCAAGGATCTCTCTGTCCGAGGCTGGGATGATCTTCGCGGGCTCAATGTCGGGTTTATAACCGGTTGGAAAATTTTTGAAAATAATGTGACGGCCAAGACGATCACCAAAGTCGATAATCCGGCCCAGCTTTTCACATTGCTCGAAAAGGACCGGGTGGACGTGGTTCTGTTCGATCGGTGGGGTGGGGGGCACCAACTTCGCCAATTGGGTTGCGCCGATGCCACGGTCATGGAGCCGCCTCTGGCGACGCGGGACATGTTTCTTTATTTGAACCACCAGCATCAGTCTCTTGCCCCTCAATTGGCCCAGGCGTTGCGGGACATGAAGTCGGACGGCACGTACGATCGCATTGTCGGCCAATTCAGAGAGTGTCGATAAGCATGGTTCACGACCCGAAAGCTTCCTTTTCCCTGCTCAACGTCGCGTTTATCTTGCGCGTCGTTTTCGCGTGTTTTTTTGTGGCGTTGCTTTCCTGTCTGGCCTTGGCCGGCTATGAGTACCGGATGGTGCGGCAGGAGGTGAGCGATGAGTTTGAAAACATCGAGAACGGCATCAAGCGCGGCCTGACGCAAAGCGCCTGGACCGCCAATCGGGAACTGCTCCAGGCGCAGGCC
>CAXNFJ010000279.1:0-3919 GCA_964201165.1 Desulfomicrobium sp. | reverse complement strand
CCTGGTCGAGCATAACTCCCTGCCCAAATCGGAAGGCAAGGCCCAGCGGGTGCAGGATCTGCGGGAATAGTTGTGCGGCGGCGGACGTCCACGGGGCGTCCTGCGTGTTCCTCCCGTTCTAATCGTACTGGGTGACCGCGCAGGACAGCCCTTTTTTTTCGGCCTCCGCGCAGTGGGCCAGGGCGTCTTCGCGGGATCGTTCCAAGGCGAACTGGATTTCCACGCCGGTCACGAGTTCGCGTTCAAAAACGGCGTGTTGCTGCGGCAGCCCGACCGATCTGCTTGCGCTTTTGATCTGCCGCGGATCCGTCAAGGGCCCCACCGTGGCCACAAACGGCCTGAAGACCACCGGAGAATCCTTCAGTCTGTTTTGCGACGCGAATGTTTCAGCCTGTTCAAAACTTTCAAACCGTCCCACAAAAAGAGAAAAACGCGGGTTCTGATCCAGATCGCGGTTCCAGAACAGAGGCAGTTGCTGGTCTGTAAAACGGGGCAGATGCAGCAGCAGGGACTCCATGGTCGGATAGGAGCCAAGCTGCAGGGAATAGGGCCCGTCCTTAGTGCGTTTGCGGAACACGGTTTTGGCCACTGTCTGCGGTGCTGGGTCGGTGGCCGGTTCGACGTACGCGGATGGCGCAACGCTTGCGGAAGGCGCGGTGTCCGTCACGTCCCGGGATGTACTTTTGGATCCGTTGAAAAGATCATTCATGCTCCCCCCGGGGATGAGCCAGGAAAAAAAGAGCAGAAAAAGACCGATGATCCCGGCCATGGACAGTGCCAGTATCATCCCGGTCCATGGAGACATCGACGTGACCATGGTCTGGACGGGCATGTCCTCGTCCGGGGTTTCCTCCTGCGCCGGGTGCACGGGACTGGGAGGGTTCAAGGCAGCTTCCGCATCACAGGAATCGTGCGAATTCAGGGACTTCAGGGCCAGTGTAATGGTCAGCATGCGCAGGATGCCGATGACGCCCGCCGCTCTTTTGGCCAGGGCTTCGGGGTTTGAGATGAGTTCGCTCGCCAGTCCCGCCCCGTCCAGTAAAAACCGGATATAGTCCATGGACTGTTCCCGGGTGAGCTTGGGGAGGTTCCAGAGGGAGCCCAGCATGGTGTACATCGCTCTGTTGTCGGGTCGGGCCAATTTGTGCACGATTTCGCCGTTTCCGATCAGGACCACTTGCAGGACACCCTGCAGATGTTCCGCCAATGTGAAGAGACCGCCCAGAAATGCAAAATCTTCGTCCGTCAGCAGATGAGCATTGTCGATGAGCAGGATTACATGTTTGTTTTTTCGCAGCAGGTGAGCCAGAACCGGCTTGTTTTCCTTTTCAGGGGAAAGATGTCTATTCAGTATCCGAGACAGTGGTTGACCCGAGGATGCAGTAAGAAGGACAGTATGTGCCTTTTGAGCAGATTTGAGACGGTTTAAGAAAAATGTCTTGCCTGATTTGGGAAATCCGATGACGCAACTGAGAAGCCGGAGATTTTGAATGTCAGTCAAGACAGATTGAAAAATATCTTCAAGCTGCGGCGTGGTAAAGTACGGCGCAGTCTCGGATATATGTTCAAAAGGAGAGTCTTGCATAAAATATATGTTTTTTGAAAGATTATCGGTTGAACGTCTCGGTCAATGATTCTTTGTTCCATACGTAGGTGGTGACGTAACTCTATGCAAGCTTTTTTTGAAATGTTCTGCTATTATGCACGGTTTGGTGGCACGCGATGAAATTTTTCAGTGGTCTGCCCTTTGTATCCCTCTTTGTGGCCATGCTGCTGTGGGGCAGTTCCTTTGTGGCTTTCAAGTATGCCGTGATGGTGTATGATCCCATTATTGTCGTCTTCGCGCGGATGGCCCTTTCCGCCTTCCTTTTTCTGCTTGTCCTCCCCCTGTGGCGACCGCGGACCGTGCGCAGGGAGGATTGGGGCTTCATGGTGTTCATGGCTTTGTGCGAGCCGTGCTTTTATTTCGTTTTCGAGGGCCAGGCCTTGACCCTGACCTCGGCTTCCCAGGCCGGGATGGTTGCGGCCACGCTCCCTGTTCTGGTGGCCATGTGCGCGGGATTTTTCCTTGGAGAACGACTGACCCGGCGGTCATGGACCGGCCTGTTCCTGGCCCTGGCCGGTGTGGCCTGGGTCAGCATTTCCGGTACTGCCACGGAAACGGCCCCCAACCCGATCTTTGGTAATTTTCTGGAGCTTTTGGCCATGCTCTGCGCTGCCGGGTACACGGTGAGCATGAAGAAGCTCTGCGCCACCTATTCTCCCTGGTTTCTGACGGCGGTGCAGTCGCTGGTAGGAACCGTTTTTTTTCTGCCCTTGCTCTTTCTGCCATCGACCGCGCTGCCCGTGGCGTACCCCGTGGGACCAAGTATCGCGGTGCTGTATCTGGGCGTGTGCATCAGCATAGGAGCTTACGGTCTCTATAACTACGGGATCAGCAAGCTGCCCGCCTGGCAGGCTTCGGCCTTCGTCAACTTGATTCCCGTTTTTTCCATGTTTTTAGGCTGGGTCTGCCTGGGTGAATATCTCAATTTTTCCCAACTGGCAGGCATTGCCGTTGTTTTTGCCGGAGTGCTCATGAGCCAGGAATGGCCGGCCGCGCGAAACCAAGGAACCCCCGGCCTCCATGCGGAGGACGAGGGTGCCCTGGTGAATGCGGAAGTCATGCCGCTTTCAGTGGCAGCTTCCCTGGATAATGTCCTTGCCCCGCTGCGAGGCAAGGACTGAATTGCGAGGGTTTTTGTCCGCGAGGCAGCAAGCCGCCTCGCTGTTCTTTGCGTGAAGAAGCCTAGAGGCGATTGAGGCCCAGGGGCGCCTGGACCGAGGGGCTTATTTTTTCTTCACTGACATTCCCGTCCCTGGCCACGATGGCCCGCACACAGGGAATATCCCGGCCGCTTTGGGCCAGAGCCTGGCTGACGATGCGGGAAAGTCCAGAACAGCAGGGCACTTCCATCTCAAGTACCGTGACGGAGTTGATGCGGTTCTGTGCGAAGACCTGCGTCAAACGCTCCACGTATTCCCCGGCGTTGTCGAACTTCGGACACCCGAGCATGATGATCCGTCCGGCCAGGAAGCGGGCATGGAAATCCGGCGTAGCCACTGGGCAGCAGTCGCCCGCGATCAAGAGATCAGCATCCTGCAGAAAAGGCGCGTGGGGCGGAATCAGCCGGATCTGGATCGGCCAGTGGGACAGGGCCGAGCCCGCCTGACCGGACGGAACATTGGCCTTTGCGCATGGCTCCATCTGCATCATTCCGGCCGACGGGCATCCTCCATGGCCAGGGGTGCGGGTCGTGACCTGGGTCGAGGGACAACCCGAATGGTGTCCGACTCCTCCCATCTTGCGCACATGCTCCATGGCCGCTTCCTCGTCGAAGTCGTCCGCGTCGCGTTCGATGATGTGCAAGGCGTCTTCGGGACAGTGGCCGATGCAGGCCCCAAGTCCGTCACAAAACATATCCCGCACGATCTTGGCCTTGCCGTCGATGATGGCCAGGGCGCCTTCGGCGCATCCGGTTACGCACTGGCCGCAGCCCGTGCACTTGTCTTCGTCTATTTCAATGATTTTTCTTTTCATGCGTTCCTCCGCTGTTGGTTGCGTGAGTCCTGTCTATGGGCTTTGGGATATGACCGCTTTGAGCCATGTCAAAAAAGGGGAGATTTCGAAGAGGTATTCCAGGTAGGCCTGGAGTCAGATCTTCATTGGCCTTGGCGGTTTCGACCCGTTTCCTGCGCGATTTTTGTTGAAGAAAAGTCAAAGCGAGACTTGACCCCATCCGGGGCCGGGCCAACAGGTCCAGCGCGGCCTGGACTTCTTCCACGCCGCGTTCGGCCAGGCGATGTCGATTCAGGGAGTACCCGTTGAGGAGATGGTCTTTCAGAACCGATGCGGCCCATTGCCGGAATCGCACGCCGC
>CAXNFJ010000278.1:0-3935 GCA_964201165.1 Desulfomicrobium sp. | reverse complement strand
ATGCAGGACCAGATCTCCTGGGTCACGAAGGGAATGACGGGGTGGGCGATGATCATGATCTCGGAGAGCACATGACGCAGACAGGACCGGGCCGCCGCCTTGGCCGCCTGATCCTCTCCGTAAAGCTCGGGCTTGATCAGCCCCAGGTACCAGTCGCAGAATTCGCGCCACACAAAACTGTACAGCCCCTGAGCCGCCTCGTTGAAGCGGTAGCCCTCGATCTGGGCGGAGTGCTCCTTCTTGAGCATCTCCAGACGGTGCAGGATCCAGGTGTGGTGCAGTCCGGACAGCGCCTTGGGGTCGAATTCCGGCTCCGTCCCATCGACATGCATGAGGGCGAAGCGGGCCGCGTTCCAGATCTTGTTGATGAAATGGCGGTAGCCCTCGATGCGCGCCTCGGAAAGCTTGATATCCCGGCCCATGGCCGCGAACGAGGTCAGGGTGAAGCGCAGGGAGTCGCAGCCGTACTTGTCGATCATGGCCAGGGGGTCGATGACGTTGCCCGTGGACTTGGACATCTTCTTGCCGTGCTCGTCGCGGACCAGGGCATGGATATAGACGTCCTTGAAAGGCACGTTGTCCATGAACTGCAAGCCCATCATCATCATGCGAGCCACCCAGAAAAAGAGGATGTCAAAACCCGTGACCAGCAGCGAGGTCGGATAGAACGCCTTGAGTTCGCTCGTCTGCTCCGGCCAGCCCATGGTCGTGAACGGCCACAGGGCCGAGGAAAACCAGGTGTCGAGCACGTCCTCGTCCTGCAGGAGGCGGGTGCTGCCGCAGGCGCAGGCGGTCGGGTCCTGACGGGCCACGATCAGCTCGCCGCAGTCCTGGCAGGTCCAGACCGGGATGCGATGCCCCCACCACAGCTGGCGGGAGATGCACCAGTCGCGGATGTTGTCGAGCCAGTTGTAGTAGGTCTTGTTCCACTGCGCGGGCCAGATGGTCGTGCGGCCGTCTTCCACGGCGGCCCGAGCCTTCTCGGCCAGAGGCTTGACGGACACGAACCACTGTTCGGACACGAAGGGCTCAATATTGGTCTTGCAGCGGTAGCATTGGTTGACCTTGTTCTCGTAAGGTTCCTCGGCCACCAGGGCTTCACAGGCCCGCAGGTCCTCGACAATGCGCAAGCGGCACTCGGCGGCGCTCAGGTCCCGGTAGGCCTCGGGCGCGTTCTCGTTCATGCGGCCCCGGTCGTTGATGACGCTCACCGTCTCCAGACCATATTTGCGACCCAGTTCCCAGTCGTTCATGTCATGGGCCGGGGTGATCTTGAGGCAGCCGGTGCCGAATTCGCGGTCCACGTAGGCGTCGGCGATGATCGGGATGCGCCGACCCACCAGGGGCAGGATGACGTGCTTGCCGATCATGGACTGGTAGCGTTCGTCCTCGGGATGCACGGCCACGGCCGTGTCGCCGAGCATGGTCTCGGGCCGCACCGTGGCCACGGTCACGAAACCCGTGCCGTCTTCCAGGGGGTAGCGCAGATGATAGAGTGTGGACTTGGCCGGAGCGTATTCGACCTCGTCATCGGCCAGGGCCGTGTGGCAGCGGGTGCACCAGTTGACGATGTACTTGCCCCGGTAAACAAGGCCCTGCTCATAGAGGGTGACAAAAACTTCGCGCACGGCCCTCGACAATCCCTCGTCCATGGTGAAGCGCTCGCGGGTCCAGTCCACGCTGGCGCCCATGCGCCGGATCTGGTTCAGGATGCGTCCGCCGTAGTCTTCCTTCCATTCCCATACGCGGCTTATGAATTCCTCGCGGCCCAGGTCCTCGCGCTTCGTACCCTCAGCCAGGAGCTTCCTTTCCACCACGTTTTGGGTGGCGATGCCCGCGTGGTCCGTGCCCGGCACCCAGAGCACGGTCTTGCCGTGCTGGCGCATGTAGCGGCACATGATGTCCTGCAGGGTCAGATTGAGGGCGTGGCCCATGTGCAGGGCCCCGGTGACGTTGGGCGGGGGGATGACGATGGAGTAGTTGTCCTTGGGCGTAGCGGCGGCCTTGGCCGCGTCCGGGGTGAAACTCTGGTGGGTCTTCCAGTACTCAAGCCACCGCTCTTCCACCTCGGCGGGTTCGTATCCCTTGGAAAGCATTTCATTGGCCATATGATGAACTCCGAATAGTGAGCTGGTTGCGGCAAAAGCGCCGGATTGCCGGCGCCACGGAAACAAAAATGAGTACTGGGGCGCATGTCAAAAATCAAGCCCGACTTGCCCGCCATCCCCTATCCTGCTAGGCAGGCGCCGTATGCACCAACACACCGCACCCGTGGCCCTGCTCTGGGATGAATCGCACCTGTGGGGACTGCTCCTGCACCGCGCCCTCAAGGCCCTGCGAGCGCCCCTGACCCTCGTCAAGGCCGAACAGATCGGCTCGGGCATCCTGCGGGATCTCGCCCCTTCCACGCTGATCGTCCCCGGCGGCTGGGCCCGGCTCAAGTCCGTGGCCCTGGGCGAGGATGGTCGCCGCGAAATCCGCGGCTATGTGCGTGGCGGAGGCACGTATCTCGGCTTTTGCGGCGGGGCGGGCCTAGCCCTCGGCTCGGAGCGCGGCGCGCCCTTCCTGGACCTGTGCACCTGGGCGCGCAAACCGGCCAGCCAGCGCCTGCCCAATTTCAGCGGCCATGTCTGGTGCACTGTACAGGACGCCGAAACGAGCTACGAGGCAGCCCTGCCGGTCTGGTGGCCCTCTCAGTTCGCCCCCGACGCGACGGCTCCGCTGGATGTGCTGGCGCACTATGAAAGGCCCGGACCGGATTTCTGGTCGGCGGATCTGGATTGGTCCGGCATCGCGCCCGGCGAGGTGGGGCAGTGGGAAGAACTGTACGGAATAAACCTGAATCCGGACCGCCTGCGTCATGAGCCCTGCATTGTCCGGGGCGGATACGGCCAGGGCTCGTTCGTGCTCAGCTATGCCCACCTGGAAACACCAGCTTCGCCTCAGGCCAACGCCCTGCTCTCCCGCCTGCTCGGCCTGGACCAAACCCACCCGGTGCCGGCATGGGATCTGGGTCATGCGGCGCCGCAATGGGATGACGCGCAGCTTGGCGAGATGCAGACATGCCTGGCGGAACTGATCAGCTTCGGCCAGAGCCACTTTCTGCTCTTCTGGCGCACGCCCTGGCTGCTTGGCTGGCGACGCGGAGTACCCGGATCGCCCATCAATTTTCTGCTGGCCATGACCTGGCAGGCCAGACACGCCAGACCTTCGACGGCGTCCATGGCCTACTGGGCCGAACATGGGGAACGCTGTCATGCCAGGTGCGTAGACTTTTGCCGGCAAACCCGAAAATATCTGCTGCAGGAACGCCGCATCCTGGCCACATCCCCGTCCTCGCCCGAGGCCAGCGCCTCACCCAGCCTGCAACGCCACAAGCAGGAGCTCTTTGGAAAATTTCCGGGATACGGGGGGTTGTACGGAGAGATCCTGCGCACCCTGGACGAATTGCTCTGGCTGCAACTCAGCGATCAAGCCGGTCCGCCAGTCGGGCCTTGAGTTCGGCAAAGCGGTTGGAGCCCGGGAGCAGATCGAAGAGCCGGTCCAAATAGGCGCGCCCGACAAAAATCCGGCGGCTGGTGCCGTGCACCAGCTTCGGCCCCCAGGACGCAAGCAGCAACTTGAAATCATTCACGTAGCAAAGCTCATTATAGGCCGGGCTCTCGCCCCTGGCCACCACGTCGAGCATGGACTCGGTCCAGGCCTCGGGCGCGTCGACAAGTCCCAGAGTGACCACCGGGTCACGCGGTCCATCCGCCATCATCTTGGACAGGACCACGGGCACGATGTCGAGCTTGTCCGCGTCACGTACCACGTCGCATACGGATCTGGTCAGCTGATCCAAGCCAGCGGGAAGCACCCGCTTGTTGTGCTGGCGCACCGCGTGCACGATGCAGTCCCGCTCATCCGGCGCAAAAGCCTCCAGAAAATCGCTC